>NZ_JBEBVH010000133.1:0-10588 GCF_040392825.1 Pseudopedobacter sp. | reverse complement strand
CTAAACTTTCCGTAGGATTGAACACCACCATAGAAAAACGTATAGGAGGTGATATGGAATATCTAAAAGGAAATGGCAGTGTTACCCATTCTTATTTTGAAGAAAACAGAACACAGCGATATAGTACACAGCTTGAATTGGAACATATACTAAATGATAAAGCAAAGCTAGTTTTTCGTAATTCTGTAAGTTACTTTGACCGTAGTATTCGTTTGCCTGATTATTTGTTTTCAGGGTTACAGCTATCTACTTATTCTGAAGCTAATTACAATCGTCATGATGAAAGAACAGACCTCGTAGCAGGGATTAACTTTCTTACAGATAACTTTAAAGAAGATCAGAACAGTGATTTTGCCTTAAGAAGCTATAATTACAAAACAATTGGCGGTTTTGTCCAAAACACATGGAACGCAACAGAGAAATTTACAATTGAATCAGGTATTCGTGGAGATTATCACAACGAGTATGGCTTCTTTTTTCTGCCAAGAATTTCAGGTTTATGGAAAGTCAATGACCATTTCTCAACTCGTTTAGGTGGCGGCTTGGGCTATAAGGCACCAAGCGTTTTTACTGAAGATGCTGAAAGAGTTCAATTCAGAAATGTTCTGCCAATTGATGTTGCTACTACAAAAGCCGAACGTTCATATGGTGCCAACTATGATATCAATTATCGCACAACATTATGGGACGGTGAAGTTGGTTTCAGCATGAATCAATTGTTCTTTTATACCAGAATCAATAATCCTATTTTACTAACTGCTTCCACTAGCAACGACTTGGCTTATGTACAACCACAGGGTAATTTAGATACCAAGGGAATAGAAACTAATGCTAAAATTACTTATCAGGATTTTAAATTATTCGTTGGATATACATTTGCTGATGTAAACCAGCATACAAACAGTAGCAATACTGCTTATCCACTTGTATCCAAACATCGATTGAATAATGTGTTGATGTATGAGGTAGAAGATCAATGGAAAATTGGTGCAGAAGCTTATTACTTCGGAAAACAAAAGTTAAATGATGGAACTACAGGGAAAGCGTATTGGACAACAGGGCTAATGGTTGAGAAACTATGGGAACGTTTTTCTATCTTCATTAATTTTGAGAATTTGACCAATACTCTTCAAACAAAATTTGATTCAATTTATACTGGTAATATAACCAGTCCAGTCTTTAGAGATATTTATGCACCTGTGGATGGTATGGTAATTAATGGAGGGATAAAAATAAAATTGTTTTAATAATAAGTAAATAGTGCCATAGAAACTAACAATAGTACAATGAGGAGGTTTTTCTTAGTCGTATCTTTGTATTGCTATGAGACATCAAAATACCGCTGTTAAATATGAGTTAGTTCCTATTGGCAAAGCTCTGTGGAACGCCAAATGTGTTCGTTGTCGTAAAGGGAATATGTTTAAGCCAGGCTTAATGAGTCAGACTATGTATAAAAGATGCCCTTATTGTGATTTGTTTTATGAAAGACATCCGGGCTATTTTTATGTATCCATGTTCGTTAGTTACGCCATGGCAGTAGCAGAGATAGTTACTTTTGGTGTTGCAACCTCGGTGCTTTCTGGCGGTTCTGAAAATGTATATCTTTATCTAGTAGTCATATTATCTGCTATTGTATTACTTTCTCCTTTCAATTATAGGTATTCAAGGGTGTTGCACATGTATTTTCTAGATCCTGGATTGAGATACGAGCCTGAAGTTGCAGAGAAAATCCATCAGGAAATGGTTTTGGCTATGCAAGAGAATATTGCTAATAAATTGTAAATTGGATAAATGCCAGAACTACATATAAAAAATATGGTATGCGATCGATGCATATCAGTTGTTCGCCAAGGATTCAATGAATTAGGAATTCACCCTGAGGAAGTAGGCTTGGGAGTAGTAAAACTTAAGGAAGCTTTAGATGCTAAGACAAAATTGGTAGTTTCTGAAATGTTGATATCCCTGGGTTTCGAGTTATTGGATAGTGATAAATCACGCTTAATTGAGCGTTTGAAAAATAGCATTATCGCTAAGATCCATCATACAGATTATGTGGATGTCAAAGTAAACTGGTCAGTGCTTTTGTCAGAAGAATTAAAACAGGACTATAATTCTTTAAGTTCTTTATTCTCTTCAGTAGAAGGTATTACTCTTGAGCAATATATTATTCGTCAAAAAATTGAATGTGTAAAAGAACTCCTATTTTATGATGAACTTACTTTAAGTGAGATCTCTTATAAAGTAGGATATAGCAGTGTTCAACACCTCTCCAATCAGTTTAAAAAAATAACAGGCCAAACACCTACCCAGTTCAAATCCACAAGAAACCTTGAAAATTCAAGGAAATCCTTAGATTCCATTAATAATAGTCGTTCTTAAGAGGCTGGTCTTATTGCCGACAGCTATTTTCTTTATGAAATTATATAAAAGAGAATGGGATTTATGTAAGTAGTCGCACTGCCTTATTGGTGACCTTTGTATAGACAAAATAAAAGGTACACTAAAGCAGTAGATAATGGAAACAGAAGTTTTAAATAAGCCAATACGTAAAAGTTTTCCTGTTACAGGGATGAGTTGTGCTTCCTGTGCGGTGAGTATTGAGTCTAGCCTTAAATCCTCATCTGGAGTGATCGATGCAGGTGTTAATTTTGCCAATGAAAGTGCTTGGGCTGAAATAGATGAGGAAGTAACAAACCTTATCGATTTACAGAAAGTGATTCAATCCATTGGTTTCGATCTAATAATTGATGCTGAAGATCCTTTACAGCAGCAAGAAGAAATACAACTAAAACATTATGAGCAAGTAAAGCAAAGAACCATTTGGGCTTCAATTTTTGCATTCCCAGTATTTTTAATAGGAATGTTTTATATGGATCTGCCTTATGGTAACTGGATATCCATGGTTCTTACAGCGCCTGTTTTATTCTGGTTTGGAAGAAATTTCTTCATCAATGCATGGAAGCAGGCCAAACATGGAAAGGCAAATATGGATACTTTGGTAGCATTAAGTACCGGTATTGCCTTTATCTTTAGTGTTTTTAATACCCTGTATCCTGAATTTTGGGAAAGTCGTGGATTAGAAGCTCATGTCTATTATGAAGCAGCAGCAGTAATCATTGCCTTTATATCTTTAGGGAAGTTGCTGGAGGAAAAAGCGAAATCGAATACTTCTACCGCTATTAAAAAATTAATGGGCTTGCAACCTAAAACGGTTCGGATTGTGGTTGATGATGTAGAAGAGGAAATTCCGGTGTCTCAAGTTATACAAGGGGATGTTATTATCGTCAGACCAGGAGAAAAGATTCCGGTTGACGGAACAGTGATTTCCGGATCGTCTTATATTGATGAAAGCATGATCAGTGGAGAACCAATTCCTGTCCTAAAGAAAAATAATGATGAAGTATTTGCAGGTACAGTAAATCAAAAAGGAAGCTTTCGATTTAAGGCTGAAAAGGTAGGAAGCGATACCTTGCTTTCACATATCATAAAAATGGTGCAAGAAGCCCAGGGAAGTAAGGCTCCTGTACAAAAACTGGTAGATAAGATTGCTGGAATCTTTGTCCCGATTGTTATTGGTATTGCCTTGCTTACTTTTTTAACCTGGATACTAATTGGCGGTGATAATGCATTTACCTATGCTTTGTTGACATCGGTTACTGTATTGGTAATTGCCTGTCCTTGCGCATTAGGCTTAGCTACACCAACTGCAATAATGGTTGGAATTGGAAAAGGTGCTGAGCATAATATTCTGATTAAGAATGCCGAAAGTTTAGAATTAGGATATAAAGTAAATGCCTTGATTTTAGATAAAACGGGTACAATCACTGAAGGAAAACCAAAGGTTACTGCCATGGAATGGGAAATAAAAGAGGATCTTGAAGTGTATAAACAAGTATTGTACAGTATGGAAATTCAATCAGAACATCCCTTAGCTGAGGCAGTAGTGAATGAGTTAAAAGATCAGCAGGTTTCAGGTATAAGTTTTAACTCTTTTGAAAGTATTACAGCAAGAGGAGTTAAGGCAGAATATAATGGTATGTTTTACTATGTCGGCAATAAAAAGCTCATGGATGAGCATAATATTCAAATCAGTGAGAGTCTACTTGAGAAAACAAATGCTTTTCAAAAACTGGCCAATACCGTTATTTATTTCTCTGATTCGAGAAGAGTAATCTCGGTTATTGCCATTGCCGATCAGGTAAAAGAAACTTCTGCTAAGGCTGTAAATCAATTGCAAAATATGGGAATTGAGGTCTATATGCTTACTGGCGATAATTTGCAGACTGCCGCAGCCGTTGCAGATGAAGTAGGCATAAAGCATTTTAGGGCGGAAGTTCTTCCTTCTGAAAAAGCAGATTTTGTTAAAGAATTACAAAGTAAAGGGAAGGTTGTAGCAATGGTGGGAGATGGAATTAACGATTCGCAAGCTTTAGCCCAAGCAGATGTAAGTATTGCTATGGGAAAAGGGTCAGATATTGCAATGGATGTTGCTAAAATGACACTTATTACATCCGATCTTCAATCCATTCCCAAAGCGTTGAACCTATCCAAGAAAACAGTTCGTACGATTCGTCAAAATCTATTCTGGGCTTTTATATACAATATAATAGGAATTCCTTTAGCTGCAGGTGTATTGTATGCCTATAATGGATTTTTGTTAGATCCTATGATCGCAGGTGCGGCAATGGCGTTGAGTTCTGTTTCTGTGGTTAGTAATAGCTTACGATTAAAAACAGCAAAACTTTAAAAATAAAACAACTGAATTTTTAAATATAATTTATAAAAAATGGAAACATTAAAATTTAAAACAACTCTTAAATGTGATGGATGTGTAACTAAGGTAACGTCTGGTTTAAATAGAATAGTTGGTGAAGGAAACTGGGAAGTTGACCTTGAAAATACACCCAAAGTTTTAACTGTAACTGCTGCGGTTTCTGAAAAGGAAGTAAAATCAGTATTGGAAGAAAACGGTTTCCAGGCAGAAAGGATTTAATATTCACCTTAATTAAATATAGCTGGGTCTAGAGTTAATCCCATCTAAATAAAACCCTTGCATGTAAGCAAGGGTTTTTCATATATTTATTGTTGATAACGATATGAGTACAATAAATTCCCATATAGAACAATATATAGAAGGCTTCGATAGTGAGAAGAAAAACATTTTAGAAAAACTATTGCTTATTATCAGAAATGTAGTGCCACCGGAGACTGAAGAGACCTTCAGCTACCAAATGCCGACATTTCGCTACAATGGTAATTTGATACACTTTGCAGCATTCAAAAACCACATAGGTCTTTATCCCGGGCCTGATGCTATACAACATTTTGCCTCAGAGCTACAAACCTATAAAACAAGTAAGGGAGCGATTCAAATTCCTCTTGATAAACCTTTGCCTCAAAAATTGATAGAGAGCATTGTATTGTATAATGTAGAAAAGCTAAGAGATAAGAAAGCTCCGAGATGGGATAGCTATCGTGAACAATGGGTTTCGGCCGAAGAAATCATGAATCAAATTATTGTACAGACGCCTTTAAAGAAAGAATTTAAGTGGGGTACAGATATTTATACATTCCAGGGGAAAAATGTAATTGGCTGGGGTGGATTCAAATCATTCTTCTCCATTTGGTTTTACAATGGCGTATTTTTAGAAGACAAAGAAAAAGTGTTGGTTAGTGCATCAGAAGGAAAAACCAAGTCTCTCCGGCAATGGCGTTTTACTGATGTCAAAAAAATGGACGAGAAGAAAATACTGGCATATATTCAAGAATCTATCCAAACGATTATTGACGGCAAGGCCCTCCAACCTCAAAAAAGTGAACCCGCAAAACCTGAGGGAATCTTAAAAGTGGCGTTACAAAACGACAAGGTATTTCAATCCTCTTTTGAATCTCTGACACCAGGAAGGAAAAAGGAATATATAGAATATATAAACGAAGCCAAACAAGAAGCAACCAAGCAAAAGAGACTGGAAAAAATAATTCCTCTCATTATGCAAGGAAAAGGTTTGCACGATCAGTATAAAAACAAATAGCAGATAATCAAGATGTTAATTACCTATACTGGCAGTTTCTTTAATGGTATTCATGCTTTGAGCAAGGTTAATTAAAGGATCAGAAACACTTACTTTCTTTGCGTCCAATGGCGCATATAGTTCCAGACTAGACTTCAGTAAGGAGTCTTTTGCGAGGTAAGCAATTTCGTCCGGGTTCATGGCCGACCGATAGAATAGCCAGTTTTTATAAGCTACTTTTTTAGGAATGTCTGCTCCTCCAATGTTAATACCAGTAGTTATAAGTCTTTCATCCAACGTTCCTTGTAGTGTGCTGCCACTGTAAAGCATGGTAACTCCTTTAGCATAATAATGCGTGATAGTAACCTGATGCCACTTATTGTCATTAACTTTTGTAGTTCCGGCGATGTTGCCCGATTTAGCCGATGAATATACAAGCTGTCCGTTCTCGTTGATGGATATTGTTCCTTTTCCTGCCACATCATTAATCTCTAATAAAGTTCCCGGATTACTTGCTTTAAAGCTGATAGACGTTGTAAACGGATGAACAATGTTTTCAGGAGTAAATGCTATGTACTTACCCTGCGATTTGTTTTTAGAAAACTTAATAGATGATCCTTTTACTTTTTCGGGTATAGGTTTTTTACTTTCCAACGCATCAAATAATGAAGGCACAATTGTATAAGACATCTCTTCATGGCCTTCATCATTTGGATGTGCAGCATCAGACCAGAACCCATCCATCCAATGGCCAGAAAGATCATCTACTGCACCCAGTAAGTTAATACTTGGAACATCCCATTGGTGAATTAACAGGTTCATCTTTTTTATAAAACTGTAATCCTTTTCATTGTAATCATTTCTAGTATAGCTATTGGTAATAATGGGAGTATAACCATCGGATCTTGCTTTATTGATCAGAATCTTCATGTTCTTCTCAAACTGATCAAACATCGGCTGCCCTTGTTCATGAATACCTTCGTTACCCAAGGCCAATGCAAAAATGACGTATTTGCCTTTTTGAGGCAGGAAGTCTTTTTCATATCTATTCAATACCCTTACTGTATTATCTCCTCCGATACTAATGTTGGCTGTTTCCCAAACAATTCCACTTGTAGAGACCCGGTTCTTAAGAATATCTGAAAATAGGCTGGTATAACCTTTTAGGTTAGTTGCTCCTTGTCCGTATGGAACAGAAGAACCAAAATAGACAATCTTTAAGTGATTGCTATTCTGTGGTGTTTGACTTTTTGCACTAAACGAAAGGAGAATTGTTAAAGCGAGAATTAACGCTTTTTTAAAATAGCTATATTGCATCTGTTGGTATTTTTATTTGTGAATTTAGTCCTTTTCCGTCCTCGACAAAAGGAAGTTCAGGCCACCTTTACCTGGAAGTACCCCAGCCATCGAATGTTCATTAAAGATCATAACGATACCGTCATTTGGTTTATAAACTGGCCAGAGAGGAAGCCCTTCGCTATTTGGATTACCTGTTTTAGCAAAGTTTGCCCAATAGGAAGACATTAATTCAGCTAATTCATGATCTGCTGGTTGTAATGGCCGGTTTAAGAACTTAAGAGTATTTAATACATAGGGAACTTCTGCAGTATGAAAAGCTCCGTATTTTTCAAACTCAGGAGTAGCAGGAACTTTTCTTCCAAAGTAATAAAGATAGATTGGATTCTTAGCTTGAGCGCTTTGCACAGCACCCCATTTATAACCTGATAAAGCAAAGGTTTGATCGCGGCTGATTTTAACGTTTGAAGCACCAGCTTCTGCATCTGTATTAGCCGGATAGTGTTTTAAAAATTCAGCTGCATCAGCACCATATTGATTTTGAGCACGCTTAATAAAATCTTCTTTCTTTTGCACTGCAGATGAGAATGAATCATCTGCGTTCCACCCAGTTATAACAGGAACCTGGTTTTGCTTCCCTTCAGCAAATATTTGTGAGACAGGTTGTGACAGCACGTAGCCATCAATAATTACCGAAAAGCGGCCTTGCAGTTTTTGTACAGCTTCTGCTGGCATCTCGCGTAATTGTTTCAGGGTAAGTGAGTTTGCCTCTGCTAATTTCTGACCTTGTTCTTCAGCACCTTTCAATGTAGTTGAATTGCTTAATAAAAAAGATCCGCTTTCTGAGATAGCTTTGGCAAATAAACCCTTCGCTAAAGGTGATGCAACCAAAGCGTTAACACTCATAGAACCTGCCGATTGGCCAGCAATAGTTACATTATCAGGGTCGCCTCCAAAGGCTTGAATATTTTGTTTTATCCATTTTAAAGCAGCTATTTGATCTAGTAAACCGTAATTTCCTGAGGCATGATTTGGAGATTCTTTTGTTAAGTCAGGATGAGCCAGAAATCCAAGAATTCCTACACGGTAGTTGATGGAAACAAAGATTACATCTTTCTTAGCCATCGCTTCTCCATCGTAGATTGGCACTCCGCTACCGCCGCTTGAGAAGCCACCACCATATATCCAAACCAAAACCGGTCGCTTATCCTGCTTGGTTTTTGCGTTAGTCCACACATTCAGGTACAAGCAATCTTCATCTATCGGTGTTTCAGGAATTAAAAATTCCGAAGTATAAACACCAAAAGGAACTGGTTTGCCCTGTATTGGGCTTGCTCCAAATTTATCTGCTACCCGAACACCTTGCCAGGATTTTGCAGGTTGCGGAGCCTTCCATCGAAGATTACCAATAGGCGCTGCTGCATAAGGAATTCCCTTAAAAGACAGAACATCTCCGCCTGTATTTTTTACGCCTGAAACTAAACCTGACGTTGTTTGAACGACATTCAGTCCATCTTGTTTAAATTTTATCAAAGTAAATGCAGAACTGAAAATGATGATACTTAAAACAACAATTTTAAGTCCGATTGTTTTGTGTGGCTTCATAGAGATTAATTTGGCAGCTAAAATTACTGATTATTTATGAAACGAATTGCAGGTTAGAGACTAAGCTTAACCTAAGCTTGATAATTATTTAATATATGTGGCAACTAATCTATCGACCTTTGTATTGTTATTTAGGATACATACATGCCAAAAAGGGAAATAGATTTAGTTGTAATCTCCGACGTTCACTTGGGTACTTATGGTTGTCACGCCAAAGAGTTAATTCGCTATCTAAAAAGCATTCGGCCAAAAAAACTTATTCTTAATGGTGACATTATCGATATCTGGCAATTTAGTAAATCGTATTGGCCCGATTCTCATATGAAGGTTTTACGAAGGATTATGAAGATGGCATCGGATGGTACTGCGGTTTATTATATTACAGGGAATCACGATGAAATGCTACGCAAATTCGTAGATCTTAAGATGGGTAATTTTCGACTGGTAAACAAACTGATTCTGAACTTGGGAGGTAATAAAGCATGGTTTTTTCATGGAGATATTTTCGATGTCACCATGCAGAATTCGAAGTGGCTTGCCAAATTAGGTGCTATAGGTTACGATTCCCTGATTCTGCTTAATAGCTTTGTTAATTGGTGTCTTACCACCATCGGCAAAGAAAAAATGAGCTTTTCGCAACGTATTAAAAAGCAGTTTAAAAATGCTGTAAAATTTATTAATGATTTTGAAAATACAGCTGCTGACCTGGCTATCGACAAGGGATATAAGTATGTAGTTTGTGGTCATATTCATCAGCCGGAGATAAGGGAAATTAAATCAGATAATGGCACTGTTCTTTATCTGAATTCTGGCGACTGGGTAGAAAGCCTTACTGCCCTGGAGTATCATAAAGGACAGTGGGATATTTTCAAATACAAACCTGAAGACTTTATAAATCATTCTTCTGATAGTGACGATATTTTAGACAACCAGGATCTGAATTCTCTGCTCGATATCAAATCTTTATTGAGCCAAATAAGCTAATTTGATCTTTTAGGATAAAAAAAGCCGCTCAGGAATGAGCGGCTAAAAAAAATTAGTGTATGTTATTTGTATAACCTGAAGTTATTATTTGTATAACGGAAAGCGTTCCATCAATTCGTTTACTTCATCGTGGACTTCAGATAATTTCTCCTCATTTTCAGGATTCATTAAAGCTTCGTCGATTAGGTTAACGATAGTTTGCATTTCTTCTTCTTTTAATCCGCGAGTGGTTACTGCAGCAGTACCTACACGAATTCCAGATGTTGTAAATGGTGATTTATCATCAAAAGGAACCATGTTTTTGTTAACAGTAATTCCTGCTTCTCCAAGAACTCTTTCAGCAACTTTTCCGTTGATGTTTTTGTTGCGAAGATCGATCAGCATTAAGTGATTGTCGGTTCCTCCAGAGATAATGTTATATCCTTTATCAGTAAATGCTTTTGCCATAGCTTGAGCATTGGTTTTAACCTGAAGGATATATTCCATGTATTCGTCGCTCAAAGCTTCTGCGAAGGCAATTGCTTTTGCAGCGATGGTATGCTCTAAAGGACCGCCTTGTATTCCTGGAAAAACAGCCATGTCTAATAGAGATGACATCATGCGTATTTCTCCTTTTGGAGTTTTTATTCCGAATGGATTTTCAAAGTCTTTTCCTAATAAAATCAATCCACCTCTTGGTCCGCGAAGGGTTT
>NZ_JBEBVH010000132.1:0-10650 GCF_040392825.1 Pseudopedobacter sp. | reverse complement strand
AACCTTTATCTATCATCGTAGAGGCTATAGATGGTAATAAAATATTTGTAGGTTGTGGTTTAGGACTAAACTATTGTTCTGAAAGTAACCCCTGCCCTATCCATCATGAATTTAAGAAAATACGGAATGATATTATCAATATGTTAAAGAATACGACTATAGAAGATTTCAACGAAGATCTGATTCTTGGCAACTCTACATTGAAAAAATAAAAAAATTTAAAATAATAAAAGACAAAAAGGTGTTAATATACTATATATAAAAATGAAAATCCCGATAAAACTATTATTAGTAGCTATTGCCTTGGCGCTACCTTCTCTGTGTATCGCATCGGAAAGTAATAATACTTCTATTGTACAGGTAAGCATAATGGGTTGCCTGCTCATTGCTATCCTGATTATATTAATGGCAGTGATACATATTAAAAATAAAGCAGAGACAGTCAGTAAACAAGCAGATAACAACAATAAATCCGAGAATAAAGATAGGTTTAAAAAGCGTCTAAACAACTTCAACAGCGAGCAAATAGAGAGTTATTTGAGCTATAAACAATCCAAAGAAAGATCAAAAAAAATACTTGGTGTTGTTATTTTCTTAGCGATTACCTCTCAAAAAGCTTACTCTCAAACCACAGATAGCTCGTTATTAAACAATGGAGGAATTATCATTACTATTGCTTTAATTCTTATACCCATATTAGCCGGGTTAGCTATTTTAATTATAAAACTGGTTAATGCTTTAGATAAATACAAAAGAAAACAGGACATCAGCGAAGCTGTAAGATTTTCCGGCTTTCTAGAAGATAATAATGATCATAATCTGGAACAAGAGCTCATTAAACGAAAAAAGGCGTTAAATTTTCGAATTTCAGAAAACCAGCTTTCCGGCAATATACCTGCAGAAGATTCTATCGGCCTGTTAAGCGATATTGATCATGAAGCCCCTCTCCCTTTGGTTGCAGCCAAAAAGAAGGCGCTTCAAAGACATAAAATAGATCCTGCACTAAGTAATCTTATTATATGGTATATAGTTGCTGCTGCTTTTTGGCTATTGTTTGGAACTACAGTTGGAGAATATCTTGGCATTAAATTCATGGCTCCGGAAGCCGACAATATTAGCTGGTTAAGTTTTGGTAGATTGAGGCCCGTCCATACCAATGCTGTGTTTTGGGGATGGGCTTCTTTATCCATGCTTGGACTTGGGCATTATATTGTACCGCGTGTAAGCAATGTACCAATTCATAGTATAAAATTGGGTTGGTGGGCTTTTGCCCTGATTAATATTACAGTTGTATTGGGTTCACTATCCTTAATGGCAGGCATTAATAATGGCGGTGGTGAGTACAGAGAATACATCTGGCCAATCATGCTGCCTTTTGCCATTGCACTGGTACTTACTGTTATTAATTTCATTAAAACGGTTGCACAAAGAACAACTAAGGAAATCTATATTTCCAACTGGTACATGGTAGCAGCTATACTGTTTACCATTGTGATTACATTGGTTGCCTATCTACCTTTCTGGCAGCGCGGTTTAGGAGAGACTATTGTACAGGGTTACTATATGCACCAGGGAGTAGGTATGTGGTTTATGTTGTTTACACTGGGCGTGGTATACTATTTTTTGCCACAGCAGCTTAACAAACCTATATATTCTTACAGCTTGGGGATTCTGGCATTTTGGGCGCAAATTATTTTCTATACATTAATCGGAACACACCATTTTATTTTCAGTTCCATCCCTTGGTGGCTACAAACTACAGCCATTATTGGCAGTATGGGCATGGTTATACCCGTTGCAGCCGGAACCGCGAATTTTCTCCTGACATTTAAAGGAGCATGGTACAAAATAGGTCAAAGCTATACCCTACCATTCTTTCTGGTTGGAATCATATTCTATTTTACGGGTTCTTTACAAGGTACGGCAGAAGCTTTCAGGTACACCAATTTGTTATGGCATTTCACAGATTTCACCGTAGCCCATTCCCATTTAACGATGTATGGTATTATCAGCTTCTTTCTTTGGGCTGCTATTTATGCTTTATTCCCAAGATTAACGGGCAAAGAAGCTCCGCATTTAACAGTCGGTATACATTTTTGGCTGGCGCTCATTGGCCTGCTTATTTACACTGTACCGCTTATGTATGGTAGTACTTTAAAAGGATTGTTATGGATGGAAGGAAAACCCTTTATTGAAAGTGTTGTGTTTATGGCCCCATATTGGCTGTGGCGCGCCATTGGTGGAAGTCTGATGTGGCTATCACACCTGTTTTTCGTCTATAATTTATATAAAATGCTGGTAGACCACAAGTCGATAGACATTAACGAGATGGCGATCAATAGGCTCAATAAAACAGACAGAAAAGAGGATTACAATAACTAAGCTGGTCATGGAATATTTTAATAATCATAAAAAACTTTATATAACTGCAACTGCTCTGTTTGTCTTTTTAACCTTGTTGGTATGTATTATCCCTGCTTTAGACAATCAGAAAAATTATGCTCCGCTTCCAAACGCCAAACCTTTAAGCAAAGAAGCAGCTATGGGCAAAGCTATATTTATTTCTGAAGGCTGTATGGCTTGTCATACCCAACAGGTGAGAAATGTAGACATGGATAAAACCTGGGGAAAAAGACCCAGCATTGCGGCTGACTATGCAGGCATTTCCAGAACTGATATTTGGCGAAATACGGCAACCCTTATGGGAACAGAAAGAACAGGTCCCGATTTAACAAATATTGGTTCCAGACAGCCTAGCTCAGAGTGGAATCTTACGCATCTTTATAACCCCAGAATACTGGTTAAAGAATCCATAATGCCATCCTATCCCTGGTTATTCGAAGAAAAAGAACATGTATTACCCACTGATGTGGTAGTTACCGTTCCCGAAGAGCATTTAACCAATAAACGTCACAAAATTGTGGCTACAACTAAAGCTTTACATTTAATAGCTTACTTGCAATCTTTGGTTCAGGCAGATCTTCCGGAAGCTGCACCAAAACCTATATTCCTCTATAAAAAGGAGCTTAAAACCAAAACTACTAAGGACGGAAAAGAAGAGGAATTAGATGGCGCCCCTTTATATGCAAATAACTGCCAGATGTGTCACCAGACAAATGGAGAAGGTTTAAAAGGTGCTTTCCCGGCTCTAAAAGACAGCAAAATTGTTTTAGACAAAGAGCCTGAAGCTATGGTAGACATCATCATGAACGGTTACAGTGGAAGAGTAAGCGAAGGTTATGCTGTAATGCCTCCTGTTGGCACTAACAATAATCTTTCTCCAGCTGAAATTACCGCTATCATGAATTATGTGAAAAACAGTTGGGGCAATAATGCACCAAAAGTTTCTACAGAACAAATAGATGAACTGGTTAAAAAAGTTAAAAAGTAAATAGGTACATCATGAAAAAACTTGGGTTAATATTTGGTATATTGTTTTCTTCTATTGCTTTGTGGGCTTGCCCTGTATGTGAAAAGCAACAGCCTAAGGTTTTAAAAGGCATAACACACGGTGTAGGCCCGCAAAACAATTGGGACTACGTAATTATTTCTATTGTAGCGGTATTGGTTTTAATCACATTATTTTACACTGTAAAATATTTGATAAAACCTGGAGAGAAGTCTGCAAGCCATATTAAAAATCTCTTCATAAATTAAAATGATATGGAAGAAAAAAGTAAGATATTTTTATTTATAGATGATAACCCTACTCCGGTTGCAGAATTGTTTGCTCCTGTAAACTTTGAGCTTGATACATCTAAACTGGTAGACGGTAGACATCTGCTAAAAATAGTAAGCAAAGATCCCAGAGGCAAAGAAGGCATTAGGTTAATCAATTTCGAGGTAAGGAATGGTCCATCTATAGCTGTAGAGGGCATCAAAGAGAATGCAGTGGTAGATGGGATTATTCCTATTATGATTAACGCCTACGGAAAAGGTAACCAGAAGAATTTTCTGATATCGGGTAGCGAATCGCCTCAAAGTATACCTTTTTGGGTATTTATTATCCTTATTCTTTTTATTGCCTGGACTATTTATTTTATTACGACTTCATTCTCTATTGATTTATTTTCATGAAAACAGACATCAGAAATATAGATGACATTAAAATTTTTGTTGATGAATTTTATTATAAGGTTCAGCAAGACGAATTTATAGGGCCTATTTTCAACAGTGTTATACAAGATTGGACGGTTCATCTTAATAAAATGTATCAGTTTTGGAATGCAGCATTGTTTGGTGTCCCCGGCTTTAAAGGAAATCCCTTCGCCAAACATGCTCCGCTTCCAATACAAAAGGAACATTTTGAACGCTGGTTGCAACTCTTCCATGAAACTATAGATCATTTCTTTATAGGAGCAGTTGCCGAAGATTGTAAGAAAAGATCAGAACTCATGGCTGCTATGTTTTTAAGCCGACTGGAAAATATGCGTGGTGGTGCAGATAAAGTTATTGTTTAAAGCTATGGTATCCACAATAAATAAAGAAATTGAAAGTGTAGAGGATATCACCTTACTGGTTAATACTTTTTATGATAAAATCAGAAAGGATGATCTTTTGGGTGCTGTTTTTAATGCCATTATTAAAGACTGGAATCCTCATTTGGAAAAAATGGTCCAGTTCTGGTCTACTTTATTGCTCTATACCAGAACGTACAAAGGAGATCCGTTGCCCTCTCATTTACCTTTAAAAATAGAGAAAATACATTTTGACAGGTGGCTATTTCTTTTCGATCAAACCATCGACGAACTTTTTACCGGCGAAATTGCAGCCAATGCTAAAAAAAGAGCCTTTAGCATTGCCCGGATTATGAAAGCGGTAAAGCAAATTAAGGAGGAATAATTATGAAAAATATCCCTATTAAAAGATCTGAATTTTTAATTCAATTATCCCGAGATCATCATTTTACGCTATTGTTTTGCTGGAAGATTAAGGAAGGATTGAAAAAAGATATCCCACTTATTTTAAAAGACTATGTGCTCTTCTTCTGGAATTGACATATGCAGAAACACTTTGAACAGGAGGAGGAACTGCTTTTTAAAAAGGATGACAATGTACTTTGTAACCTTGCCAAACAACAGCACCTGCAGATTGATGAGATTATTTCACAAATTAAAGAATCTCCTCATCCGCACAATCCTATTTTTCAAACTTTAACTGATACTGTTAATCAGCACATAAGACTCGAAGAGCGCGAAGTTTTTCCCTTTTTAGAAAAAACATTACCAAAAGAAGATTTAGAAAGTATTGGCGAAATACTCAAAAACGAGAAGAATGATTTTACAGACAATTATCCTGTAGAATTTTGGAAACATTAAACGATCATTTTGCTCAATAAAAACAAAAACATTGGTATTGACATTATTTATGAAGAAGATAGTTACCATATCAAAACTCATTATAATGAATACAGAAATCTCATGATGCTCATTTATGACAATCTATATCCTGATGATTTCGGAGATTGTATGGGAATGGGCAAATGCGGCACATGTTTAATAGAAATATTGGAATTTCGTACCATGCCTACCTTTTTGAATAGGAATGAAGAAACAACCGTACAAAAACATAATATTAAAAACAAAAACACTCGTTTAGCATGCCAGATATTGATTGATGAACATTTGGACGGTTTAAAAATCAAAGTATTGAAATAAAAATGGAGAAAAGACTATCAATTAAAAACAGGACACATGAAAAGCAACATTATAATAAACACTAAATCAATTACCTTTTGCTGATAACCAATAACAAGTTTACTAAAACAATCATTCTCGGTTTAAGGTATAATATTAATGGAACACAAAACCAATACAACTACTACATTGCTCCGTAATGAGTAATGTAGTTTATAAAGAAAAAGATAGGTAAATTAAATTGGATACATTCGAAAACGCCAATTATACCTTGAGGTTGTTCCGAAATAGAAGCAATAAAGATGGTATTTGTTTATTAATATAAGGATAAAAATGATTAATTGCGATATATGCATTATTGGTGCCGGTCCCGTTGGTCTTTTCGCTGTTTTTGAAGCTGGACTTTTACGTATGCGCTGTCATTTAATAGATGCATTGCCGCAAACAGGCGGACAACTTTCGGAAGTCTATCCTCATAAGCCAATTTACGATATACCCGGCTATCCGATAATAACCGCACAAGAACTGATAGACAAACTCATGGAACAGATACATCCCTTTTCCCCAACTTTTACATTGGGTGAACGTGTAGAATCTTTCCTAAAAAATAGCGATGACCTGTTTGAGCTCACAACCAATGAAGGCACAAAAGTAGTTGCCAAAGCTATTGTCATTGCTGCTGGATTAGGCTCTTTTGAACCCCGCAAACCCGCCATACCAACTTTGGAAAAGTTTGAAAAAAATGGGGTTTTGTATTGGGTTAAACATCCTAAAGACTTAAGTGGCAAACAAGTAGTTATAGCCGGTGGCGGTGATTCCGCATTGGATTGGACTATCCATTTAGCAGATATTGCCCAACGTGTAACACTGGTTCATCGTGGCGATACTTTTAGAGGTACACCTGAATCGGCAGCAAAAGTATTTGAGCTGGCCCGGCAAAATAAAATTGACCTGATCTTAAAGTCCAATGTAGTTGATTTATTGGGACAGGATAGACTTGAAAGTGTAGAATTGCTTGACCACGAAAGAAATTCATTAAGTATAGCAACAGACTATTTTATTCCCCTTTTCGGACTGAGTCCTAAACTTGGCCCCATAGCACAATGGGGATTAGGGATAGATAAGAATGCCATTAATGTTAACACCAAAGATTATTCTACAAATATAGATGGTGTATATGCCATTGGAGACATAAACACTTATGAAGGGAAATTAAAATTAATCCTTTGTGGCTTTCATGAAGCTGCATTAATGGCACAAAGTGCCTTTAAATACGTATACCCAGACGAAAAACTAACTTTCAAATATACTACCGTTTACGGAATAAATCCTTTATAGTCATGTCGAAAATAACTGTGATAGATAAGCTTGGGTATGGAAATGACTTTGAAATACCTGACGATATAGCTTTAAGCTTGATGGAATTTCTGAAGGCAGCAGAATACGACATTGAAGCCAGTTGTGGCGGGATGGCTTTATGTGCTACCTGTCACATTGTAGTTCTGGAAAAAGGAGAGCAAATACCCGAGTCTAATGAACTGGAATTGGCTATGCTAGATGTACTTCCCCATAGCGAAGCTAACAGCAGATTATCCTGCCAGATTATGTTAAAAGATATTCCGGACGGCACTATAATTAAGATTGTCGGAAGTTAGCTCCTTTTATATCTTCTTATCTAAAAACTCTTTTAAAACCATTGCATTGTTCTTCTCCCTTTCTTTAGAAGCATATAATAAGACAATCTTTTTATGTTTTTTAAGCTCATCCATAAAAGAATCCAGATTAGAATTAGTTTCCAACTCTTTTAAGTAATTCTTTTTAAAAGTCATAAAATCATCCGGATGTTTATGATATGCTTTCCTTAATTCTGAAGAAGGACTGATATCCTTTGCCCAAAAGTCTAATTCCAGATTTTCTTTTTTTATTCCTCTTGGCCACAGTCTGTCTACCAAAACCCTGAAAGATTCCACTTCCTCTGCCGGAGCATCGTAAGCCCTTTGAATATCTATCTTTATTTTTGACATATGTAGAGAAGTTAAAAGTGTAAAGTTAAAAGTTAAAAGAGCCTTTATCTTCTGTTCATAAGAATTGTATATCAAAAACATAAATCGCTTATCTATAAAACCACAAGTGGCTTAAAGAGTTTTGATTTTGGTCAAAACTCTTTAAGCCACTTTAAGGAGAGCGTCTCCAACTCAAAGATTATCCTTGAATTGCTTTCACTCCGGGAAGCTCTTTTCCTTCCATGTATTCCAATAAAGCACCACCACCTGTAGACACGTAGCTTACTTCGTTTTCCAAACCAAATTTGGCAATTGCCGCAGCAGAATCTCCACCGCCAATTAAAGAGAATGCTCCGTTTTTAGTTGCTTCTACAATTGCATCAGCAACTGCTTTTGTTCCTTTGTCAAAAGCATTCATTTCAAAAACGCCCATTGGACCATTCCAAAGAATAGTTTTAGAGTCGGCAACTACTTTAGCATATCTTTCTCTTGTCTCCGGACCGATATCCAAACCTTCCCATCCATCAGGAATTTCTTTGGTTGGAACTATTTGAGTGTTTGCTGTTTCAGAAAAATCATCTGCAATAACAGAATCGGAAGCTAAATGTAATTTCACCCCTTTTTCTTTTGCTTTTTCGATAACATCTAAAGCCAGTTGCAATTTATCTAACTCTACGATAGACTGACCTATTGAACCACCCAACGCTTTGATGAAAGTATAGGTCATACCACCACCAATAACCAGGTGATCTACTTTATCCAATAACTTCTCTATCAAAAGAATTTTGTCTGATACTTTAGACCCTCCCATAATTGCTGTGAAAGGTCTTGCTGCATGATTTAATACTTTTTCTGCATTTTCTACTTCCGAAGCCATTAAATAACCAAAGTATTTCGCATTCGGGAAGAATTTCGCAATAACCGCGGTAGAAGCATGCGCTCTGTGCGCCGCACCGAAGGCATCATTTACATAAACATCGCCTAACTGAGCTAATTTCTCAGCAAAAGCTTCGTCACCTTTTTCCTCTTCTTTATAAAAACGTAAATTCTCAATCAACAATACTTCACCAGCTTTTAAAGCCTCTGCTTTAGACTTTGCATCTGCACCAATGCAATCATCCGCAAATTGAACTTCTTTACCCAATAAGTTCGACAAATGCGCAACTACATGTTTTAAAGAAAATTTATTTGTTGGTCCTTCTTTTGGTCTTCCTAAATGCGACATCAGTACTACAGAACCTCCATCATTAAGAATTTTTTTAATGGTTGGTAATGCTGCTGTAATTCGCTTATCGTCGGTAATATTAAATTCAGCATCTAAAGGCACATTGAAGTCTACTCTCACCAGCGCTCTTTTTCCGCTAAAATTAAAGCTATCTACTGTTTTCATTTTGTATGTTATAAAATATGGTTCTTCTAATTAATTTTAAGATACATCTGACGATGTGGACCTACATTAGGGATTTCAAATTCTTCGGAAATGAACTCAAAACCCAAAGAAAGATAAAATTTGTAAGCTACTTTTCTGGCATTACACCAGATATAGTTTGCCTTTCTGCCCCGCAAATATACGATTGCAAAATTAAGCATCATATTGCCATAACCTTTCCCCCTAAATTCGTATAAAGTGGCCATTCCCCTGAGCTGATACCCATCACCTGAAAAGTCTGGATGAGGTACTTTATGGAACGAGGCTACACTTACCAGTTCTCCCTCTATTTCGTAGCCCAAATGAAAAGAACTCTCGTCATTGTCGTTATCAAAAACACACTCCTCATTGCTTAACTTTCCATCCCGCAATACAATGTTTCTTACAAACAATACCTCAGATACATTTACAAATTTTACCATTCGTTATTTTTGGGATTTAATTTTTTCAATTAAGTCTACTAACCGGCTGGAATACCCATATTCATTATCGTACCAACCTACCACTTTAACCATTCCGCCAACAATAGACGTTAACTTCGAATCGAATATACAGGAATGAGGATTCTCTAATATATCCACCGAAACAATCGGGTCTTCGGTATACTCTAAAATTCCTTCCAGATTAGTTTCAGAAGCTAGTTTAAACGCTTTATTGATCTCTTCTACCGATTCAGGCTGATGCTCTAATATACAAGTAAAATCTGTTAAAGAACCATTTAAAACGGGAACTCTTATACCAGCCCCTCCCAGCTTACCATCCAAATGCGGAAAAACATTGGTTATGGCTTTTGCCGCTCCGGTTGTAGTAGGAATAATCGATCCCGAAGCCGCCCGGGCCCGTCTTAAATCTCTATGCGGCGCATCATGCAAGTTTTGATCACCCGTCATAGAATGAACCGTCGTAATATATCCTTCCCTAATATTCCAATAATCGTTAAGTACTTTTATCATTGCTGCCACGTTATTGGTGGTACATGATGCATTCGAAATGATCGGGCTCTTAAGATCCACCTCTGCATCGTTGATTCCCAACACCACTATAGGAATATTCTTATCCTGAGTTGGAGCAGACAAAACAACTTGTTTCGCTCCGGCTTTCAAATGTTTTGATGCTAATTCTTCTGTCAGGAATTTACCTGTAGCGTCTATAACAACGTCAATTCCCAATTCTTTCCACGGTAAATTCTCTGGATCCTTTTCCGAAAATACTTTTATCTTCTTTCCGTTTATTTCCAGATAACCGGCCCCGGAAGATACAGATCCTTTAAAATTACGATGAACGGAATCATACTTAAACAAATGGGCCAACGTGTCTGCATCTGTTAAATCATTTATAGCCAGCACAGTTATGTCCTCTCTGTCTATAAGTAATTTCAAAACTGTACGCCCTATACGTCCAAAGCCATTTATAGCAATCTGCATCTCCGGTTTTTTATTGAACAAATGTACCGAAATAGGAAGTTTAAAAAAATTTAAAATTTATTTTGCGCTTTATACATACGTTTCTATATTTGCACCACCAAAAACAAAATGGCCCGTTCGTCTAGGGGTTAGGACGCAAGATTTTCATTCTTGAAACA
>NZ_JBEBVH010000131.1:0-10716 GCF_040392825.1 Pseudopedobacter sp. | reverse complement strand
TAAATTATACTTACACGTACAGGCCTGAAGCAGGTAATGTACAAATTATTTTGTATGACGGTTCTGGTTTAACAACTGCGCATACCATAAAAATAACTACTGTAGCATATGTACTAAGAACAGACGTCTGGATGGATGCTCAGGGTGCATCTGATAATAATACCGTAGCTAACTGGGTACATGACATGACCTGGACGGTGATGGGAAGCTGTGACTTGCATGATTTAGTGAAAAATAGTGCAGATCCGTTAAAAGACCACCAACGCGTCGCATTTTTGTTTTATGGAACATCTACAAATGCAACATTTTATTCGCCATCCGGTTCAAGTAACATAGGCAAAAATATCTATTGCGGAACAAACCAATGGGGAGTGCCTCCAACGGATATATCAGCCATGAAAGCTACTAAATTCAGGGCTATCTTAAGAGACGACAATGCCGCCACAGCAGCTTTTTACGCAAATATAGAATCAGGAAATATCACCAGTTTGGATGATGAAGCTTTTACAGGAATAAAAGCCCCAAGTTCTTCGCAGGCTAAATATGTAGAGAACCCCGCTGATGGAGGCGCCAATGAATTTAATGCAACTACACGGAATTTGATATGGGCACAGGTTCCTAAAGAGAATGGTGGTATAGTAAACGTAATTCTGAGGGTAAAAGAAGTAAATTATAGTACTGCTGCTCCTAAAGAAGCAACTATTAAGTTCGATATGTATGTTCAAAAGTAAATTTTCAAAAGGAATGTATTAATTAAAATACCGTATCATTTAGATTATCGAATCTGAATGATATGGTATTTTAGCTTTCTATTTAAACCTAAATATATGCCGAAATTCAATTTCATACTTGGAGTCTTCTTATTGGGATCTTCATTAACACAAGCCAAAAACACAATCGTTTCTTCTCCGTCAGAACTGAAGAAAGCTGTTCAAAATGCATTACCAGGTGATACCATATTTTTGGAAAGCAAAGAATGGCAAAATGTAAACCTGGTTGTAGAGGGAAAAGGTACCTCTGTAAAGCCAATTGTTATTACGCCTAAAAATTCAGGTAAGGTGGCCATAACAGGACAATCATCATTAAAAATAGCTGGAGAACATTTAGTAATAAAAGGACTTCATTTTAAAGATGGTTACACATCGGAAAAGGATTTAATCGTTTTCAGAGTAAATAATGACAAATTGGCAAACAACTGTCGTCTTACAGAATGTGTAATTGAAGGTTTTAACAATCCGGAGCGTTTCAGAAATGAAAACTGGATAGTGTTATGGGGAAAGAACAATAGGGTAGATCATTGTACTTTTATAGACAAATTAACAGCTGGTCCGGTTTTAATTGCCGAGTTAAATGATGAACGAAGCCAGCAAAATTATCATAGTGTAGATCATAATTACTTTAAAGGCCGTCAGCGTTTTGGTTCAAATGGAGGCGAGACAATTAGAATAGGGGTTTCCAGATACTCGTTAACACCTTCCAGAACACAAATTGTAGATAACTATTTCGAACATTGTAATGGAGAGGTCGAAATTGTCTCTATAAAATCAGGAGAAAACAATATCAGTAGAAATACTTTTTTTGAGTGTGAAGGTGGATTAGTGCTAAGACATGGTTCGGGCAATGTGGTAAACTCTAATCTGTTTATAGGAAACAATAAACCTTTTACTGGTGGTGTTAGGATTGTTAATCCCGGTCATAAAGTAACTAATAACGTTTTTATGGGGTTGAGGGGTACAGGTTTTAGATCGCCTATTGCTGTAATGAACGGAGTACCTAACTCGTTAATCAACCGATATTATCAGGTCGTTGATGCGCAAATAGAGAATAATACATTCGTAGACTGTACTCCGCTTACATTTGGTGCAGGTAAAGATGCAGAGCGTACCTTGTCCCCGCAGAGAGTTACATTTCAAAAAAATTTATTTATAAATCCTTCAGATCCGGTTTATCATGACGAAAATAATGACGGTGGAGTTTTAATAACCGATAATGCAGTAGACAAAACCAACGTTGGAAAAGGTTTCAGCCAGATCAAAACTACTTTTTTTACTAAAAATGGAACTACAGTTCCTCAAGCCAAAGGCTTTGGTGCGGATCCTAAAAAGCTATCCTTCATTACCGTAAAAGATGTTGGTGCAAAATGGTTTAATCCGGATAAAACCATTCCAAATGTAAGAAACAAAGCCATTGCTATTAGATCGTCTGAAATTAAAAGCCTGCAGCAGTATATAAATAAAGCCAATGCGGGTGATACTATTTTACTAGCGGATGAAGGAGTTTACCGATTGGAATCTGAAATTATCATCAATAAACCAATGGTAATTGCAGCAGATAAGGAGCTAAATAAAAAGCCAATTTTTGTAAATGCGTCTTACAAAACTTTGCCTGCATTTATCACCATCGAAAACGGAGGATCGTTACTGGTAAAAAATATAGCTTTTCAGGGCGCTTTTGAGAGCTATGGAAATGTTCAGGCAGGAATCAGGTCTACAGATAAGCCAATGAACATGCACTATAATTTAACCATAGACGGATGTGAATTTTACGATTATAATGAAGGTTCATTTGCGGGCTTTAAGGCTTCTAAAAGTACATTAGCAGATAGTTTAGTGATTAAGAATTCCTTGTTTAGAAATATCTCGGGAACAGCTGTAAATATTGCCGAAGAAAAAGAAGATAGAGGAATTTACGGTGCAGAATATACAATTGTTATCAATACTGTATTTACAAATATACTCGGAAGTGCAATAAATGTTTACCGTGGAGGGAATGACGAAAGTACATTAGGGCCTTTTGTAACTATAAACCATTGTACTTTTAATGAAGTGGAGAACAGAGAGCAGGGAACTGCCGTAAGATTAGCAGGAGTACAGCATGCATCAATCACAAATAGTATTTTTTCTAATACTGGACAAGGAGGCCGTTCTATAGAATTCAGAGAGTTCAGATGGGACAATATATTGGTAGATTACTGTAATTTTTATAATTCAGGAAGAGTAGAATCTTTCTACAACAAAGTTATGGGCAATAACATATACAACGCCGATCCGAAATTTGTTAATATTAATCAGTTAAACTTTAACCTTAAAAGTGAGTCTTCTTTAAAATCTAAATCATCAGATGGTAAAGTATTGGGAGCTCAATTAAACTAATCTTCATTAAGATGAACTATAAAGACTTAACCCTTTCATTGTTTCTATTATTCCCAGTACTTTCTCAGGCTTGTGCGTCAGAAAAAATTACTGAAGACATTCATGTCTCTCAGCCTCAGACAAAAGAAGGAAATATATATCATGTTGGTTCTATTGAGCAATTTAACATGCTAAAATTACAACCGGGAGATAAAGTGATCTTCAAAAAAGGAGTGTGGAAAGATCAGCAGATTAATATTAAAGCCAATGGGACTAAAGATAAACCTATATTGATTACCGTTGAAAAAGCAGGAGAAACTGTATTTAGCGGAAACTCAAATCTTAAAATAGATGGTAGTTGGCTTGTAGTAGATGGTTTTGTTTTTAAAGATGGATTTTCCGAAAAAGCAGATGTTATTCTTTTTACAAAAAATGCTTCAAATAGCAGATTAACAAATTCTGTGATATTTGACTATAATCCTTCTGATAAAACCCGGGATTACAAATGGGTTTCTTTAAACGGGGAAAATAATAGGGTAGACCATTGCGATTTTACGGGCAAAACACATCAGGGGACTACTTTGGTGGTTTGGTTAGATGAGAAACCAAATTATCATAAAATAGATTATAATTACTTTGGTCCGAGACCAGCACTGGGAGTGAACGGAGGTGAAACTATAAGAATAGGCACAAGTACATGGTCTATGCATGACTCTTATACTACCGTAGAGAATAATGTTTTCGATAAGTGTGATGGAGAGATGGAAATAATATCTATAAAATCAGGCCATAATATTATCAATAATAACCTTTTTTATGAATGTAATGGAACGGTAACTTTCAGACATGGTAACTTTAATACTGTTTCTAACAACTACATGATAGGAAATGGTAAAAAAAGTACCGGGGGGATTAGAGTGATAGGCGAGAATCATAAAGTTTTTGGTAATTATTTGCAAGGTTTGGATGGGAATGGATTGAGAGCTGCTATTGCCGTTATGAACGCCTTAGAAAAGCCTCAATTACATGAATATTTTCAGGTAATTGACGCCCAGATTTATGACAATATTATTGTAGATTCTAAAGAAGCGATCAATCTTGGGTCTGGTAAAAATGAAACCAGGGTTTTGGCCCCTAAAGGTGGCTTTCTGAAGAACAACTATGTTATTAACACCCGTACCCTTTTAAAAGTTGAAGACGAACCACAAGGGATGTTAATAGAGAATAATCAGGCTGACGCATCGCAATTACCTGCAGGTTTTATAAAAATGGGTACAGATTTAATAAAATCAGATGATATCTGGCAAAAGAAAAGCAATATAAGAGTGCCATTTTGGAAGAATGTGAAGATAGGCCCTGAATGGGGCTCAACTAAGAATTTTTAATTGACAGATCGGTTTCATTAATAAGAGAAAAGGCTGTTAGTTAACAGTCTTTTTTATTTATTACATAAGCTGTATAGACCATAATCGAATAATTTTTATCGAATCCACCCTGGCTTTATTACAAATCGTTAACAAAGCAAAGCTTAAATTTGCAGATTCAATTTTGTTGCAAAAGCATTTTTAGGCATGGAAGAAGAAAAAAAGCAAGTTAATTGGAATGCAATTATTGCTGTAGTCGGTGTGTTTTTTATATCTGCAAATTTAAGAGCTGCTATAACCTCCGTTGGACCGGTTATTTCAGAAATAAGTGCTCAGCTGCATATGAGCAATTTCCAATCTGGCTTAGTTACTACCATACCTTTAATGGCTTTTGGATTTTTATCGGTAACAGCACCAAAACTCGCTTCTAAAGTTGGAATAGAAAAAGTGCTTTGGTTTTCTATGCTCGTTCTGGCATCCGGACTCATTATAAGAACTCTTGGGAATGTTGGTCTTCTATTTTTGGGAGCGGCACTGATAGGAACAGCTATAGCGATGGGAAATGTGTTAATGCCGGCATTTATTAAGGACAGATTTCCTGCGCATATGGGAGTTGTAACAGGTGTCTTTACTGTATCTATGAATCTCGTTGGGGCATTAGCTGCGGGATATAGTATAAAAATGGGGAAAATTACCGGATGGGGATGGAAAGGATCAATAGGTATTTGGTTTATACTGGCTTTAGTTGCTTTCTTTATTTGGATCCCTCAGCTTATAAATAAAAAAAAACATATTAAACCAAGCATAGCAACAGAACAAAAAAAGGAGAGCTTCGGTAGTTTGCTAAAATCGCCTTTAGCGTGGTATATTACATTGTTCATGGGATTACAGTCCTGTTTGTTCTATATGCTGGTAGCATGGCTTCCGGTGATTTTACAAGATTGGGGAATGACCAAAGAACAATCCGGATGGACATTTTCTTACGTCCAACTCGCACAATTACCTATAACTTTTATTGGGCCAATTTTGGCAGTCCGGATGAAGAACCAGGCTCCCTTGGTTTGGCTAACAGCAATAACTTTATTGCTGGGAACTATAGGTATTGTATGCTATAAAACTACATACATAGTTCCTTCTGTATTGGCTATCGGGTTTTCAGGAGGCTTGGCTTTCAGTTTAGCAATGATGTTTTTTATGTTGCGTACAAACTCATCCGTGAGAGCAGCTCAGCTTTCGGGCATGGCACAATCTTTCGGATACCTGATAGCTGCCTGTTCACCACCTTTGTTTGGCCTTATTTATGATTTAACCCTGGACTGGACATATCCGCTTCTGCTTTATGTTTTTTTATCTATTGCCCTGTTAACCCTGGGGTTGCTAGCTTCCAGAAATAGGTATGTTTAATCTGTAACTATTTCTATTGGATTACTTAACACCACATGAACAGGACATTTATTCGCAATTTGTTTTAATCTGGCAATTTGGTCATCATCCAGATTGCCTGTAAAATCGACCTGTTTTTTGAATTTTGTGGTCTTAGTTTCCGGATCGGTGACAATAGAAACATTGACAATAATCTCATTTAAATCCCACTTTTTTCTGTCGGCATACATTCTTACAGTAATTGCCGAGCAGGAAGCTAATGAAGAAGCCAAAAGTTGGGAAGGGGAAAGCCCCTGATTAGTGCCTCCAACTTCTATAGGCTCGTCCGCTATAACTTGATTGGTGTTATCTGTAATTATAGTTCTGTATCTTTCGTTGGCATTATAAGCCGTAACAGTATGTATATTCGATGTCATATTTCGTAAATTTCTAAAGGTAAACCATCCGGGTCAGAAAAAAAAGTAAAACGCTTCCCGGTTATTTCATCTATCCTAATATCTTCTGTATAAATCTCATTTAGCGTTAAATGCTCTATAGTTTTTCGTATATCCGTAACCGCAAAAGCCAGATGTCTCAAGCCGGAAGCTTCTGGTCGGGATACTCGTTTTGGTGGTGCGGGAAAAGAAAACAATTCGATGATGTAATTTCCGTTGAGTGCCAGATCTAATTTATACGATTTTCTTTCAGACCGGTAAGTTTCGTTAATGATTTCCAAACCCAATATTCTGGTGTAGAAATCTTTAGAAACTTCGTAATTAGAGCAGATAATAGCAATATGATGTATTCTTTCAAGCATATATTTAAATTCAAAACTATCAGCCTGTATAGGCAGAAACTAAAAATCTGAATTTCCTAAAATAAGAAATCGTGATTACATACTTAACATAAAGTAGTGATCACGATTATTTGGTTTGGTTCTTTGTTTATTTTTTTAGCAAATAGTGCACATCGCTCAACTCTTTCAATCGTTTAGCCGCTTGTTCTGGAGTGATATCTCTTTGCGGATTAGCCAGCATTTCATATCCTACCATGAATTTTTTAACTGTTGCCGAACGAAGCAGAGGCGGATAAAAGTGCATATGCCAATGCCATTCGGGATGTTCGCCATCATTTACGGGAGCCTGGTGCATTCCTGCTGAGTAGGGAAATGATGTTTCGAAAAGATTATCGTATTTTATTGTTAATTTTTTCAATATCTGTGCAAAAGCCTGTTTTTCGCTATCAGTAAGTTCAAGAACATTTTGAACCTGTCTTTTACTTACTAATAATGTTTCAAAAGGCCAGACTGCCCAAAAGGGTACTAAAGCAATAAAATGTTCATTTTCGCAGACAATCCTTTCCTGTTTTTTTTGTTCCAGCTCAATATAGTCAGTAAGTATACTCTTACCTTTTTTGTCAAAATATTGCTTGAATTGGAAGCTTTCTTTTGCTGGTTCTCCAGGAATTGTACTTTGCGCCCAGATTTGGCCATGTGGATGAGGATTACTGCATCCCATAATTTCGCCTTTATTTTCAAAAATCTGAATGTACTTAATCCACTCATTTTTGCTTAAAGAAGAAAACTCATCCTGCCAAAGTTCAATCACTTTTACAATATCGTTTTCGTCCATTTGTGGCAAAGTCAGATCGTGTCGCGGAGAAAAGCAAATAACCCTGCAAATTCCTTTTTCACTGGAAGCCTGTAATAATCCATCTTCCAAATTCCCAACGGGAGTGTCTTGTAACAAAGCGGAAAAATCGTTGGTAAAAGCATAAGCACTAGTATAATTAGGATTTATACTTCCATCGGAACGAGTGTTTCCCGGACATAAATAACATTTTTCATCGTAAGCTGGTCTGTTATCAGCCGGTAAGTTTTCTACTTTTCCCTGCCATGGTCTTTTGGTTCTATGCGGGGAAACCAAAACCCATTCACCCGTAAGGATGTTTAATCTTTTATGTGGATGTTCTTCGAAATTAAAGCTCATTATTCAATCCTCTTATAATATTCTTGTTCCGTCTTCTATTTGAGTAATGTAGACATTCATACCCTTATTCATTTTCTGGAAATAAAGGTCCTTCATTCGTTTCACAACCTGATCTACTTCAGGTTCTTTTACCAGGGCAATTACACAGCCGCCGAAACCTCCGCCCATCATCCTTGCACCTAAAATTGCAGATTCTTTTTTAGCATTGGCGGCAATAAAGTCTAATTCTGGACAGCTTACTTCATATAATTTGCTTAGTCCTTCATGCGTATCGTACATTTTTTGTCCGAAGGCTTCTATATCCCCGCGTTTCAAATCTTCGCAAGCATTTAGCAATCTGTCATTTTCTTCAACAACATATTTACATCGATTGTAAATATCTGCGCTGGCATCCTTTAAGCAGGTTTCTACCATTTCTATGGTAGCATCTCTCAAAGTTTTAACTTCAGGATAGCTTTGTTGTATAATAGAAACACCTTCTTCACACTGGCTTCTACGTACGTTGTACTCAGATGAAGCCAGCGAATGTTTAACCATAGAATCGAAAAGAACAATTTTTATACCTTTCAGGTCAAAAGGAACATATTCATATTCCAGTGATCTGCAGTCTAATTTGATGACATGTTTCTGTTTACCGAATACACTGGCAAACTGATCCATGATCCCGCATTGCAGACCTACGAATTCGTTTTCTGCTTTTTGTGCCTTTTGTACCAAAGAAAGTTTGTCTAAACCAAGGTCGAAAATATGGTTCAGTGCAAAAGCAACTGCACATTCTAGTGCAGCAGACGAAGACATTCCGGCACCTAAAGGAACATCGCCTGAAATAACAGCATTAAAGCCCCGAATGTGTTTTCCTGCTTTCAATAACTGATCTACAACTCCTAAAATGAAATTGGGCCAATTATCATCAGAATATTTATAGTCTTTAAGCGTAGTTTGATGTTTTTTATTAAGATCGGCGGCTATTAATGAAATTACATCGTCTTCTCTTTTACTAATTGCAATGTAAATACCTTTATTTATAGCTGCAGGTAAAACGAAACCCATATTATAATCGGTATGTTCTCCAATGAGGTTTACTCTTCCTGGTGAACAAACAACGATAGGGTGGTCCTGATCGAAATTTGCTTTAAATGTTGAAATAACTAATTGATGAGATTGTTCCATTTAATTTATCTAAATTAACTGACTAACAGGTTTTTGAGACAGGTCTCGTTAAGTATTAGTCAATATAATCATTTTCCTTCTAAAATTTTTTTGAAATTATAGTAAATAAAGTCTTTAATATTGGATAATATTACGTATTAATTGGATTATTTTGCTAACATGAAAAAGAAGAAAGGCTTTTCAGGTGAACGTATCATAGACATAAAAAGTGTTTTAAAAGAACAGGACTTGGGAAGTCTTATGTTTTCAAAAATCGGTTTTTTCCCAAAAGCCAGACATCAGTACAACGATGGAATGGAAAAAGAGCAATATATATTGTTGTATTGTGTAGAAGGATTTGGCGAGATAACTATCCGCAATAAAAAATATATATTGAATGTGGGAGACTTCTTTATTGTGCCAAAATCAATTAATTATATCTATTGTGCCAGTAAAGAAAATCCCTGGAGCTTTTATTGGTTTTATTTCAAAGATAATTCAGATTGGGTAGCAAAGACGCTCGATTTTTTTTACAAGCATAATGGCGATTATAAGGGAAGCCTTGCTTATAACGAAGAAAGGGTTTGTTTATTCAACGCCATATTCGACAAACTGAATAAAGGTTACAGCGCAGACAATTTAAAAATGTTGGAGATGTGTTTATTGAATTTTTTGAGCTCGCTTGTTTTTAGTACAAATTCACATAAAAAAAATCAGTACAGTAAAGCCAATAGAATAGAAGAAGCAATAGAATTCATGAAAAGAAAAGTCGACGGAAATTTATCTTTACCAGAATTAGCTAAAATTCTAAGTTTATCAAATTCTCAGTTTTCTCATCTTTTCAGAGAAAAAACAGGTGTATCTCCTTTAGAATATTTTAACCAGCTAAAGGTAAAAAAGGCTTGTAAATATCTGGAAAATACTGGTTTACAAATTAAACAGATAGCTTATAAAATTGGTATTCAGGATGCAGCATATTTTTCGCGTCTTTTTACAAAAACAATAGGAATATCACCGGTTAAGTACAGGCAGGAGATACTAAAGAAATAATTTGGTATGTCTTTTGAATTGATAGTCATGTTTTATAAATAAAATTTTAAAACTATGATTAGAAACTCAATTAAAATGCTTGCTGTAGCAGCTATAGTAACATTTAGTATGAATAATAACAATGTTAAAGCGCAGGAGTCTAATCCTGACGGAACACGTACACGACTGGGAATTGGTTTAGGTTTAGGTGTGCCAACCAAAGACAACGCCGATTTTGTAATAGCACCAGATCTTAGATTGCAACATGATTTGGTAGGGAGAACTTCCTTAACGTTAACTACCGGATATTATGGTTTTTTAGGTAAGCCCGAGGTAGCTGGAGAAAAAATCGGTTCAGATCTAATTCCGTTAAAAGCAGGTGCTAAATTCTTCTTTGGAAATACCTTTTATGTGCAACCGGAAGTAGGGGTAGCATTCTCTGTAAAATCAGATCATGGAACTCCATTTGTATGGGCTCCCAATATAGGTTATGCCAATCAGAAATGGGATGTTGGTTTAAGATATGAAGGTTTTGAGTACGATGGCGGAAGTAATGGTATGGTTGCGTTAAGAGCAGCGTACTCTTTTAACCTTTCAAAATAGTCATGATTTTGTATTTTTAATAATAAAAGGCCCTTTTTAAGGGTCTTTTTTATTAAAAGAGATATAAAATTATATATTTATATAACTTTA
>NZ_JBEBVH010000130.1:0-10783 GCF_040392825.1 Pseudopedobacter sp. | reverse complement strand
AGCCGGTATTCCAGAAGACGATGTAAGAAATCCTGCGACTATTGCCGATAACGTTGGTGATAACGTTGGTGACGTTGCCGGAATGGGGGCCGACCTGTTCGGTTCTTATGTTGCAACAATTTTAGCAACCATGGTACTTGGTCGTGAAATAATATCCGCTGATAATTTTGGAGGAATTGCCCCTATCTTATTGCCAATGCTAATTGCCGGATTGGGTTTAATGTTTTCGATTGCAGGCACCTGGTTTGTCAAAATTAAAAATGAAAATGACAGCGTACAGGCTGCATTAAATATAGGGAATTGGTCATCTATTATTCTGACTGCTATTGCATCTTTTTTCGCGGTTAAATGGCTATTGCCAGAGTCTATGTCAATTAGAGGTTACGATTTCACTTCAACAGATGTATTCCTTTCTATTATTGTCGGATTAATTGTTGGTGCTCTTATGAGTATCATAACCGAATATTACACCGCCATGGGAAAAAGACCGGTACAATCTATTATCAAACAATCTTCTACAGGACACGCTACAAATGTTATTGGAGGTCTGGCAGTTGGAATGGAATCTACCCTGCTTCCAATGATTGTTCTTGCAGGTGGGATTTATGGGTCTTATCATTTTGCGGGACTTTACGGCGTTGCCATTGCTGCTGCCGGAATGATGGCCACTACCGCGATGCAATTAGCAATTGACGCTTTTGGTCCTATTGCCGACAATGCGGGCGGAATTGCCGAAATGAGTCAGTTGCCTGAAGAGGTTAGAGGTAGAACAGATAATTTAGACGCTGTGGGTAATACAACCGCAGCTACCGGAAAAGGATTCGCTATTGCGTCTGCAGCGCTAACTTCTCTTGCATTATTTGCAGCATTTGTTGGTGTGGCAGGAATTGATAAAATTGATATTTATAAAGCGGATGTTCTGGCCGGACTATTTGTTGGTGGAATGATTCCTTTCATATTCTCATCTTTATGTATATCTGCTGTCGGAAGAGCTGCCATGGATATGGTTAACGAAGTAAGACGCCAGTTTAGAGAAATTCCGGGGATTATGGAATACAAAGCCAGACCAGAGTATGAAAAGTGTGTCGCCATTTCTACCAAGGCGTCTATTCGTGAAATGATGCTTCCGGGAGCTATCGCTTTAATAACCCCAATTGTTATAGGTTTTATATTTGGTCCTGAGGTTTTAGGTGGACTTTTAGCGGGAGTAACTGTATCCGGAGTTTTGATGGGAATGTTTCAATCGAACGCCGGAGGAGCATGGGATAACGCAAAGAAATCCTTTGAAAAAGGAGTAATTATAGATGGAGAGACTTATTATAAAAAATCAGAACCTCATAAGGCTTCTGTTACTGGTGATACCGTAGGTGATCCTTTTAAAGATACTTCCGGACCTTCGATGAACATCCTGATTAAACTGATGTCTATTGTTTCGTTGATTATTGCACCACATATTGCTGTGAAACCTAAAATTGCAAAACTAGAACCCAATAAAACTGTGGAGATAACACTATCAACAGAAAAAAATCCGGAACTGAACCGGTTAAAAATAAACAACCAAATTCATTTAAAATAAGTATTTGGTATTTTAAATCAAAAAAGAAGCCCTGTTAAACTATGTTAACAGGGCTTCTTTTTGAATCGGGGAAATTTCTAAGTTATAACATAAACCTTGCCCCTGCCGAAAAATTTATCCGACCCAGGTTTTCTTTTTGATCCTTTTCTAATTTTTCAGTTTTTTTAACTCCGTTTGTTTCTGTTGTCAGTTTACTCAAAACACCAGAAACTACAGAAGCCTGTGCTCCTAAATGAAATCTCCTTGCAACCTGCCAATTATAACCCATATCAAATGCGGCTCCTAAACTAGCGCCTGTTATCTTAATATTTTCTGTTACAACCTTCGAGTTATTTTTATAACCTAAATACCCTAAAGCTATTCCCATTGATAAGAAATTCTTTTCTTTTTTATCAAACAACCTGCCTGAAGCTCTTGGTCCTATAAAGCTTATGGTAATATCATCATTCATCCTCCCTGTAACACGCTGACCATTTTCATATTCTATATAAATATTATTTGCAATATTGGATGCTTTAAATACATTATATTGAACTCCAAGCCCCCAGTCTTTTCTTACATAGTAACTGGCACTAATATCAAATTGATAACCAGATTTAAGTTCTTTTACATAATTTTTGAAATCATTGGGCACATTATCTGCTACCTTCGCGGTACGATACCCATATCCTCCAAATAAAGCCACTTCAAGCTTATTTTTATGAGTTTGACTATAGGCCATCGAAGTGAGAAATAAAAACAAAGCAAGTAAAGTCTGTTTCATCATACTATAAATAATAATTCATTTTAAATTCAAGCAAAAATATACATTTTTAACTAAATACATAAAACCAGTCACAAATCACTCATATGTTTACGTTCTTAATTTAATCTCTTTAAATATTGATTAATAACCATCTTAAATAAACTTATATTTTGCCAAACTCTCTTGAAAGTGTATTTTCGTCACAATAAACCTATTAATATGCACCTAACACATCAGGAAGAAATTCCTAAAAAGCCAAAAAAATTCTATCAGGTCCTTTACGTACAAGTTATTATAGCTATTTTCCTGGGTATATCTCTTGGGTACTTTCATCCCGAAATAGGTGAGATGATGAAACCGCTTGGTGATGGCTTCATTCATCTTGTGAAGATGATTATTGCTCCTGTAATATTTATTACTGTTTCTATGGGAATTGCAGGCATGAACGATCTTAAAAGTGTTGGCCGTGTAGCGGGAAAATCATTCGCATACTTTTTAACGTTCTCTACATTGGCTCTCATAGTAGGATTGATAATAAGTAATGTCATACAGCCCGGAAAAGGACTAAATATAGATCCACAAACTTTAGACAAAAACCAAATTACGCATTTCATCTCTGAGGCAGAACATTCTTCGCTACTGAAGTTTATCATGAATGTGATACCCAAGACTTTAATGAGCCCTCTGACTGGTGACAACATACTTCAGGTATTATTTGCCGCTATTTTGTTTGGTATTGGTCTGGCACTGACTTCTGAAAAAAGTAAGCCTGTAACAGACTTTTTTCAGGCACTATCTTATCCTGTCTTTAAAATAGTTGAACTTTTAATGAAACTGGCACCTATCGGAGCTTTTGGGGCTATGGCATTTACTATTGGTAAATACGGCATTAGTTCTATTATTAATCTGGCTATGTTGGTTGCAACATTTTATACCACATCTTTTTTATTTGTTACCATTATTTTAGGTGCTGTTGCCAGGTACAATGGATTTAACATTTTCAAACTGTTAAGTTACATCAAAGATGAGTTATTACTTGTTTTGGGTACCAGCTCTTCAGAAGCTGCTTTACCTTCTTTAATGAGCAAAATGGAAAATGCCGGTTGCGCAAAAAGCGTTGTCGGATTGGTAATACCTACCGGATATTCCTTTAATCTCGATGGAACAAATATTTATATGACCATGGCTGCCCTATTTATTGCACAAGCATGTAATATTGACCTAAGCCTGCAACAGCAAGTTGTATTATTATTGGTAGCTATGCTTAGCTCAAAAGGTGCCGCAGGAGTTTCAGGTGCCGGCTTCATCACACTTGCTGCCACGCTTGCTGTAGTCCCTGAAGTACCTATTGCCGGAATGACGCTGATTTTAGGTGTTGACAGGTTTATGTCGGAATGCAGAGCATTAACGAACTTAGCAGGAAACGCGGTAGCTACTGTTGTTGTGGCTAAGTGGGAAGGGCAGTTAGATAAAGATAAATTACAGGAGGTTTTACAATAATACAAAGAAATAGAAATACTGTATTCCTATTTTTGCATTCCATGTTAGAAATCGTATATCAAGACAAATATCTTATTGCTATTAATAAGCCTCATGGTTTACTAGTTCACCAATCCTCTCTTGCAAGGGATGCGGAAGAATTTGCTTTACAAAAATTAAGAGATCAGATTGGTCAAATGGTATGGCCCTGCCATCGGCTGGACAGAAAAACCGGTGGTTTGCTTTTATTTGCATTAGATAAAGAGACGGAAATTAAAACACAACTCCTTTTTCAGAATAATGAAGTAAAAAAAACTTATCTCGCGATTGTACGGGGCCATTCACCAAAAGAAATGACCATCAATCATCCCCTACTCAAAGAAAACGGTAACGAGCAGGAAGCCATAACCTGTTTTGCCACATTGGCACATACAGAGATAGACTTACCTTTTGGCAAACATCCTACTTCGCGATATTCATTAATCCAGGCTGAGCCACAAACAGGTAGGATGCATCAACTTCGACGTCATTTTGCCCATATCAATCATCCTATTATAGGAGACAGGCCACATGGTTGTAACAAACAGAATAAATTATTTAAGGACAAGTGGCAAATGGATACTATGATGTTACATGCAGCAAAACTCGAACTTTTGCATCCCGTAACAAAAAACACACTTAAATTAGCAGCCAAGCCTCAATCCGAGTTCAATCGGACGCTAAAAATATTAAATTTCCCAATAGAGCTATAGTATTTTTCCACAAAAAATTGTAAAAAAAACATCATAAATAAAATTTTGCTTCTATCTTAGAAAGACATTTCGAAGAAGAACCATATGTTTTATAAAAAATCTATAAACCAACTAAAAGCAGAATCAAGTGGCGAAGGTGAGTTAAAAAGAACACTTACTGCTGCAAATCTAATTTCTTTAGGCATTGGTGCTATTATTGGTGCCGGAATTTTCACTTTAACAGGTACTGCGGCAGCTTTACATGCTGGACCTGCAGTTGTGTTATCGTTCCTTTTGGCAGGTCTGGCATGTGCGTTAGCCGGTTTGTGTTATTCAGAATTTGCTTCTATGATCCCTGTAGCCGGATCGGCATATACTTATGCCTATGCTACCATGGGAGAATTCATAGCCTGGATTATTGGTTGGGATCTTATATTGGAGTATCTATTCGCCGCTTCTACGGTATCTGTCAGCTGGTCGGGGTATGTCGTCAGTTTTTTAAAAGACTTTGGAATCCATATCCCAGCCCATATCGCTCAATCGCCTTTTAATTATGACTCTTCTACAGGCGAATTTATAGCAACCGGAGCATTAATAAATTTCCCCGCAATGTTCATTATCGGTTTAGTTACCATCTTACTTACCATAGGAATCAAAGAATCTACCAAATTCAATAACGTTATCGTAATCGTAAAGCTTCTGGTAATCTTTTTATTTATAGGATTTGGTATTTCTTATATAAATACGGATAACTTACAACCTTTTATACCCGAAAATACAGGACCGGGGGCTTTTGGATTCGATGGTATATTACGTGGAGCAGGTGTTATTTTTTTCGCCTATATTGGTTTTGACGCCGTTTCTACTGCAGCGCAGGAAACTAAAAACCCGCAACGAGATATGCCAAAAGGAATTTTAGGATCGTTATTCTTCTGTACTATTATCTATGTATTGGTGGGTTGGGTTATGACTGGCATGGTACATTATTCTGATTTAAATGTTCCGGATCCGGTAGCAGTAGCTGTTAACTCTGCAGGTGAAGACTTATTTTGGTTAAGATTTCCTATAAAAATTGGCGCTATCGCAGGTTTAAGCTCGGTTATCTTAGTCATGCTGATGGGGCAACCCAGAGTTTTTTATTCAATGTCTAAAGACGGTTTACTACCGAAATTTTTCGCTAAAGTACATCCTAAGTTTCAAACCCCTTACGTTACAACAATTATTACCGGAGTTATTGCGATGATTATTGGAGGACTAGCGCCAATTAATCTACTTGGTGAACTGGTCTCTATAGGCACTTTATTGGCATTCGCTATTGTGTGTTGCGGCATTTTAATTTTACGATATACACATCCGGAAATAGAACGTACTTTCAAAACTCCGTTATTTCCTTATGTTCCTATCCTGGGAATACTTGTTTGTTTATACCTGATGTATGGACTTCCCTGGCATACATGGGAACGCCTTATTATTTGGATGGCTATAGGTATCCTGATTTATTTTCTTTATAGCAGAAAACATTCCAAAGCCAGAGCGGAAGCTAACAAAAATTAACAACATATTTTTTACAAGACGGCAGGCCAAAGGTTAAATCCTTTGGCTTTTTTATTTGTTATCTTTAACAAAACTATTCTTATGCTAGACTTTTTCAATTTCACTGAAATATTGTCGGTAACGATGATTTTGTTCGCTATAATTGATATTTTAGGTTCTATTCCCGTTATTATTGAATTACGCAAGAAAGCGGGACATATCCAGTCAGAAAAAGCAAGTTTAGTGTCTCTCGTTATTATGATTTCTTTTCTATTTGTAGGGGAAGAAATGCTGAAGATTATAGGTCTAGATATTTCTTCTTTTGCCATTGCGGGTTCTTTAGTAATCTTCTTTATTGCCATGGAAATGATCTTAGGTGTTAATTTTTTCAAAGAAGATATACCCGAAACCGTTTCAATTGTTCCTCTTGCCTTTCCTCTGATAGCGGGAGCAGGTTCATTAACTACACTCCTTTCTCTTCGGGCAGAGTATCAATTGCAGAATATATTGGTGGGCATTATTGCCAATGTATTGTTTGTATATGCGGTGCTCAAAAATACAGAAAAGCTGGAACGCATATTGGGAGTAGTGGGATTACAAGTTTTAAGAAAAGCTTTTGGTGTAATACTTTTAGCTATAGCTATAAAACTATTTAGAAGTAATACGGGATTATAAAATAAGCTTATTTCTTCACTAACCTGGCTACAAACATAGAATCAGCTTTGTGTTCATAACCTTTGATTATTTCCTGATTTTCTACTTCCAGTCCAAAATGGTCAGTTATCCATTCAATCTGCTCCTCATTTTCTTCTTTAAAAACAGAACAGGTAATATAAATCATAGATTTCCCTACTTTCAGATAAGGAATAACGTTTGATATTATTTTTCTTTGCAGATTTTGAAAAAATTGGATTTTGGATTGCTCAAATTGCGCAATCATCTCCGGAGTTCTTCCCCATGTACCAGAACCACTGCATGGGGCATCCAAAATAATCCCATCAAATTCATAATCATGTAAAAAGACCGATATATTTTGGGTAAGATCCAATATTTTTGCTTGAAATCCCTTTATACCTGCCTGTATAAAACGCTCATTCAGATTTTCAATAATAGATTCTCTAATATCGCTTACCAACAATTTAATATCAGGCTGTTCATCCAATAACATGAGAGATTTACCTCCGGAAGCGGCACAACAATCCCACCATTTATCCCACTTCTGCGGTTTAAAAAATGTACCGGTTTTTTGAGAAGACCAGTCCTGAATTTCGTAAATCCCCTTTTCGGGAATTAACTGCTCTAATTTTGTTCCGTTTTTAAATGAAAAAGTAACTTTGTCCAGTTTCTGATAAACTACCTCTTGCTGTCTTAATTTAAATTCAAAATCGGCAACAGCGTTTCTTTTTACTCTGACAAATAAATCTGGCTGAACAAATTGGCTTAGTAAAAAGGCATTAGAATCAATTCCTGTTGAAAGATGATTTGTAAAAGGGAATACATCTTTCAATGAAAATGCCGGATAAACGCCCTTAACTTGCTCTATTTTTTCTACAATGGGATTAGCTATGAAGGCCGACCATTCTGGTTTATAATATTCCACATAGGAGCTGCTTTCCTGATTACATAAAAACTCAGCGACCAATAATCTATCCTGCAACTGTAAAGCTTCTAAAGCTTTGCCCAGGCGATAATAGTTATATATCAACCTGCTGCTAATCTTACGATCTTTAGACCCCATCTGCTTGTTCTTTTTATAAAACTGAACCAGAAAACGGTGCAATGGCTGGTCTTCGTTATAAGCCAGTAATATATTCTGTACAGTAGCTAATTGATGGAATGCTTTCATTATTTAGTATAGAGTAATGAGTATTGGATATTGAGATTAGAGAAAGCTTGCCCAAGGGCGTCTTCGTTGCATTGATAATGTTACGGTTCGGAACTTCAAACTTCCGTCTTCTGACTTCTGACTTTTTAAAGATCTAATAAACCCGCTTTAATTGAAAATCTGCATACTTTAAAACCAGTAACTCTTTATTAGAATAACCATACTGCAGATCTCTTTTTAAATGAATATTATTATGCAAACCTTTATATTCTTCTTTTGTTAAAAAATCTGCGTAATCTTTTCCTTTTTCGGCCATCAGTTTACCCAAAAAGTAACCTACATCAAAACCTTTAAAAGCAAATTCCCCGGGTTCCAATTGAAATTTATTTCTGTAGGACTTCACAAAATCGTCTACTCTGGAGGTTTTATAATCAATTTTATACGACGAAGTAATATAGGCATTGATATTCTGCATAATATACCCATCAAGAAAATTCATTCTTTCCCAATCGGGATGGCCTATCACCGCTATCTGGAAATTCCCTGTCAGTTTATCCAGTTCTTTTGTAATGGATAATAGGAAGTTCCTATCGGTAGACGGTAAGACAATTACATTTAAACCTACCGGACTCAGACTTTTAAATACATTCTCATATCCAACTGCTTTTATACCAATTTCAGAAAGCGTAATTGGTTTAGCCAGGCCTGATACAGCTTTTTTAAATGGTACTGCATATTTATATTCGCCCTCCTGTCCGCTTCTGATTAATACTATCTTTTTTGGTTTAAGATTTGACTGAATAAAGTCGACAGCTTTGGCAACATGCTGCTCTATTGAATTATTGATACTGATTAAATTTGGATTATTAAATGTTTCTGAAGAAGTGGCAGCCAGCGGAGATACGGTTAGCTTGTTCATAGCCTTACTGTATTCAGAAAAAGCTTTGATACCACTCGGAAATACCGGACCAATAATCAAATCTGAATTCTTAACTCCAGCTTTATTGGCTAAATTACCTACCGAAGAAACATTGTCTTTTGCATCGTAAACCTGCAATTTAAACTTACCGCCGTAAACCTTTGCTACCGAATCCAGAGCCATCTTATAACCCTGATAAAAATCTATCGCCAGTTCGGCCTTTGTTAGATCCTGTTTCTTTGCTACTTTATAATTAATAACATTCAGCTCAAATGGAAGTAACAGCGAAATAACCATCTCTGGTTTTTCCTTAGGCTTTTCTTTAATTACTTCTGTTTGCTTCTCTTCCTTTTTACCCTGATTAGATGCTGATGGCAGATTTGTAGTAGATCTTGTTTTTGGCGAACAGGACGCCAAAAACAAGACTGATAAAAATAATATATATTTTCTATTCCCACTCAATAGTTGCCGGTGGTTTAGAACTGATGTCGTAAACAACTCTGTTAATTCCTTTAACATTATTAATGATCTCATTAGAAATTTTTGCTAATAGCTCATATGGTAAATGACACCAATCTGCCGTCATACCATCTACAGATTCTACAGCCCTTAAACTAACTACATTCTCATAAGTACGTTCATCTCCCATTACCCCTACAGATTGTATTGGTAAGAAAATTGTACCTGCCTGCCATACCTGATCGTAAAGACCTGCTTTTCTCAGGTTTTCGATATAGATATAGTCAGCCTCCTGAAGGATAGCTACTTTCTCTGGAGTTACTTCTCCTAAAATTCTGATACCCAACCCCGGACCAGGGAAAGGATGTCTACCCAAAATATTTTCCGGTAAGCCCAATGCTCTTCCTACTCTTCTTACCTCGTCCTTAAATAAGGCTCTTAATGGTTCCACCACTTTCAATTTCATGAAATCTGGTAAACCTCCCACATTATGGTGAGATTTAATAGTGGCCGAAGGTCCTCCGTTAACCGAAACCGATTCAATGACATCCGGATATATTGTACCTTGCGCTAACCACTTTACGTCCTGGATTAAATGGGCTTCTGCATCAAAAATATCGATGAATTTGCCTCCTATCGCTTTCCTTTTCTTTTCAGGATCTGTTAAACCTTTTAATGCTGTATAAAACTGATCTTTAGCATCTACACCTTTAACGTTCAATCCTAAAGTTTTGTATGATTCCAGTACAGATTCGAACTCATTCTTTCTCAACAACCCATTATCAACAAATACACAGTACAAATTGTTTCCAATTGCTTTGTGTAGTAATAAAGCGGCTACAGATGAGTCAACACCACCAGATAAAGCCAAAACGACCTTATCATTTCCTAATTGGTCTTTTAAAGCTGCAATAGTTTCATCCGCAAAAGCATAAGGCGTCCAGTCCTGATTACAACCACAAATATCTACAATGAAATTCTTTAATAAGGTTTTTCCGTCCAAAGAGTGTGTTACTTCCGGATGGAATTGAATACCATAGGTTTGACTATCTTTCACATGGTAAGCCGCTACTTTAACGGTATCCGTACTTGCAATAATTTCAAAATTAGCAGGAACCTCTTTAATAGTATCGCCATGCGACATCCATACCTGAGATTTAACAGGCAAATCTTTCATTAAGGCATTACTACTATGAATATATTCTAAGTTAGCCCTTCCGTATTCTCTGATTTCTGAAGGCAACACACTACCACCAGAATGCTGAGCGATATATTGTGCTCCATAGCAAACTCCCAATAAAGGTAACTTACCATGAAATTGATTAAAATCTACCTGAGGTGCTCCTTCCTGACGTACTGAAGACGGGCTACCGGATAAAATTACTCCTTTTGTATACTCATCTATCGCCGGAATTTTATTGAATGGATGGATCTCACAGTAAACATTTAGTTCTCTCACCCTACGAGCTATTAATTGGGTATACTGCGATCCGAAATCTAGAATCAGAATTTTCTC
>NZ_JBEBVH010000129.1:0-10865 GCF_040392825.1 Pseudopedobacter sp. | reverse complement strand
TAGCGTGAATTTGTTCGTCTACAGAAGTCCAAGCGATGATATTGCTTACATTTTTCATTACTCCCTGAAAACGGGTAAACGATAAGATAATAGCAAACTGACTGAATAACGAGACGTTTTCTATTAAGATCGTAAATAGTATAAGCGATTTAATATAAGCTTTCTTATCGTCAGATTTGGTGTCCTTTAATGCATTCGTTAAATATGCAATCCTTTTTTTGATAACCGGAATTTCAATTACTTTTTCGAATTCGTTGTTATAACCCAATACTTCCAATAATCTGGAATAAGCTTCTGAATGCCTGAATTCACATTCTGCAAATGTACTTCCTAATCCGTTAAACTCTGGCTTTGGCAGGTGATTGTATAAATTACCCCAAAAAGATTTAACGTTCACCTCGATCTGAGCGATGGCTAATAAACTTCTTTTGATGCTCTCTTTTTCATTGACAGACAAATGAGAATGGAAGTCTTGAGTATCTGCAGTGAAATCTATCTCTGAGTGCACCCAAAAAGATTTATTAATAGCATTAGTAAAGTCCAGTACTTCTGGATACTCGAACGGTTTGTAATTAATTCGTTTATCAAAAATGCCCATAATATGTTTTATTAAATTTTAAATCAATCTTAAACAATAAGCGTAATTACAACTTCACAAATCAGAGATTAAAATTACTCCTTACGTAATTCCATCATAGGCAGACTTTCGACCGATAGGCTAGTAGTTTTTTACTTCTAATAGCCTTCTAAGTTCACAGTTATGAATGGTAAAAATTACTCTTTGTGATGTGTTGATACAAATGTATCTAATTAAATAATGGAAGAGGAGGGAGAGGGTTTAGATGTTATACACATTTCCCAATATTTTATTCACAATGGCTTTTAAATGCTTGTTAAGGTGGTTTTTTGTGTGAAAAAGTTTATAATGATTTTACATTGGGCTCTTGTTTTATTAGTCAATATTGCAGATGTATTTTATAACTTGTTGAGGCTTATATGTATTGAAAAATTAAAGGATAATTTTGAAATATTATTGAAAAATGACAAAGCTGTTTTTGCACTCATTAGAATGGAATTTTTCATTCGTTATGAATTTTTTTTAGCGTTATTGACCATACTTTTCTGCTCAAAAAAGCGTGAAATTTAATCTGAATAATAGGTGGATGTATGCTTGTTTTAGAGATTTTAATTTAAATGCTTAATTTTATGTGTTTTATGGACTGAAATTGTTTGAAGCCATGGAAAAATATTCGTTAGCAATCAGACCAAGTGATGAAATCGTTTTTAAAGTAAAACAAGTTAAGAGTTTGCTGCGAGAGGAGTCAAGAACGTTTTTTCGGAGTCAGAATTCAGAAGCCCATATCAGCATCTTTGAATATGAAGTAGGAGAACGGCAGGGGAGGGTTATTGCTAATACTTTTTCAAGACTGGTACCATCTTTAAGGCCTTTTGTAATTAATTACAAAGGATTTAATCATTTTCAAAACGGAGATTATTATACTTTTTATATTCAGTTAAATGCTTTAGCTTCAAACATTATCAGAGAATATGCCTCTATTATCAAGAAAGAATGCCGATTTAGTTTAAAGAACAGATGTTCTATTCCACATATGTCTGTAGGCCGGCATCTAAACCAAAATCAGTTAAATATAGCGTATGGCCTCTTTAAATCATTCGAGCAAACCGATTTTTGTAATTCTTTTGTATTGAGGAAATTTAATCCTCTACGCAAACAATATGATATTATAGCAAATATGCCCTTGTTGGGAACAGATAATTCGAAGGGGCAGCTAAATTTATTTAGCTAGTTTCACACCGGTTATATAAAATGTTATAAGTTTGCATCTTTATAGAATTCATATATAGATAATGAAAGATAAAATAGCAAGCTTAATAGAAGGCTTAAAAAGCGGAAAAAGTAAATTTGCAGATGTGATAGCTTTTATAGAGAGCTATTATAACCATACTCCTACAGCGTTTAAAAACGGAGAAGCTTATAATGAAGCCAACCAGAATCAGGGAAGTGCAAAAGTTTTTTCTTTTGCTAAACTTAATGGATTGTCTGAAAAGGATACTTTGTGGTTGTTTGCTGAACATTATCAATCTGTTTTAGATACTCCTGAAGCAGCTGATCATCAAAATATAAGACAATTTATGGCTAATGGATGGGCAGGAATAACTTTTGAAGGGGAAGCTCTGAATATAAAATAAGAATTGTGAAAAATTAGTTTATCTGACTCAAGTTTCCTTCAAATCAGGAAACTTGAGTAATAAAATTTGCATTTGGTACTAAAGCAGCCTATTTTACAGCTTTATAGTTATTTGTCCCGCATTATGAGATGAGTAGCGAAATCTTTCAAAATCAATTTTCTATCGTCAGCTACATTAATTTTATCCAGGCACTCTAATGCATCATTTGCATAATCCATCATTTTTTTATGGGCAATTTCCTTAATGTTTAAGGCATTGTATATAGCAGTAACTCTGCTCACTTTTTCTTCAGCTGCAATTTTCTGGTCAATTAACAATCGTTCTAATTCCAGTTTCAGATGATCTTTAGCTAACTCTAAAGATTTAATCAACAAAAATGTCTTTTTATTAGATATGATATCTCCACCAACTTGTTTTCCAAATTTTTCAGGATCTCCATATACATCTAAAATATCGTCTTGTAGCTGAAAAGCAATACCCAGTTTAGTACCAAACTCATTAATAAGCTGCTGATTGATAGTAGTAGAACCAGCAATAATAGCCCCAATCTGCAAGGATCCACCCAGTAAAACTGCGGTTTTTAATTTAATCATTTCGATATAATCTGAAATAGAAACAGAACTTTCTTTTTCAAAATTCATATCCATTTGTTGCCCTTCGCACACTTCGGTAGCTACTTTATTAAAAACATGAATTACCTGCGGGAGTATTTCTGCATCGACATGAGTTATAAGCTTATAGGCTTCAATAAGCATGATGTCTCCAGAAAGGATAGCGGTTTCGTCATTCCATCTGGCATGCACAGTTGGTTTTCCCCTGCGCAAAGGAGCTTTATCCATAATATCATCATGCATTAAGGAAAAGTTATGGAAGAACTCAATGGCCATTGCCGGTTTTATGGCCTTTTCTACATCGCCTTCAAAGAGATCAGCTGCGAGCAGCACCAGAGCAGGTCTTAAACGCTTTCCGCCTAAACCTAACAGATATGAAACGGGTTCATATAAATTCCTTGGCGAAGAAGGATAGGGATAATTGTTAATTCCTTGATCTAATAGCTGCTGTAATTCTGATATCTGATACATCTAAACAATGGTATTGAGCGGGCGAATTTAAAAAACTTCCTGTTAATCGGGAATTAATGTAAAATCTATCTGCCTTTTGCTTAAATCTACACGTTTTACTTTAATATCTACTTCATCGCCCAATTGGTAGACTTTCTTTTTCCGTTGACCGATGATACAGTAATTTTTCTCGTCCAGTGTATAAAAATCATCAGAAATATCTCTTAAACGAATCATGCCTTCGCATTTATTTTCTTCTATTTCTACATACATACCCCATTCTGTGACTCCAGAAACAATACCTTTATACACTTGTCCGACGTTGTCCTGAAGATATTCCGCCTGTTTATATTTTATAGAGGCCCGCTCAGCATCGGCAGCTTTTTTCTCCATTTGTGATGAATGGACAGCCATTTTTTCGTAATGCTCTGCATTGGCATTATCACCATGGTGCAGATAATGTTCTAAAAGGCGATGCACCATTACATCCGGATACCGTCTGATAGGGGAGGTGAAATGCGTGTAAAAGTCAAACGCTAAACCATAATGACTGCTGCTTTTTGTTGTGTAAATAGCTTTTGCCATAGAGCGGATAGCTAATTGGGTAAGTATATTTTGCTCTTTTTTGCCTTCAACATCAGACATTAACCTATTTAGGGAACGGGAAATTTCTCTGTCTGATTTTGTAGAGATTCTATATCCGAATCTGGAAGCAAACTGAGAGAAGGTATTTAAAGTTTCTATATTCGGAGAATCGTGAGCTCTGTACACAAAAGTTAACTTGTGTTTTCCTTTTCCCTTTTTAGAAATAAACTCAGCCACTTTTCTGTTGGCCAGTAGCATGAAATCCTCTATTAGCTTATGAGCATCTTTTCTTTCTTTTACATAAACACCTATAGGCTTTCCGTTTTCGTCTAATTTGAATTTGACTTCTGTAGATTCGAAATTAATGGCACCTTGTTTAAAACGTTTATCTCTTAAAATATAGGCCAGTTTATTTAATGTCAGAATCTCTTCTGCATATTCTCCACCGCCATTTTCTATTATCTCCTGAGCCTCTTCGTAAGTAAACCTTTTATTTGAATTGATAACGGTTTTCCCATACCATTCATCCAGTATTTGGGCATTTTCATTTATTTCGAAAACCGAAGAAAAACAAAGCTTGTCTTCTAAAGGACGCAAAGAGCATAAGTTATTGGAAAGTCTTTCGGGAAGCATAGGGATTACCCGGTCAACTAAATAAACCGATGTCCCTCTGTCGTATGCTTCCTTGTCTAAAGGAGATTCTGGTTGAACATAGTGGGAAACATCGGCGATATGAACTCCTATTTCAAAGTTTCCATTTTCCAGTTTCTTGAAAGATATGGCGTCGTCAAAATCCTTTGCATCGAAGGGGTCGATAGTAAAAGTAATCGTATCTCTGAAATCTCTTCTTTTCTTAATTTCTTCAGGAGAGATCGTGTCGGGAATGCTATTGGCTTCTTCTTCTACTTCTGGCGGAAAATTTAAAGGAAATCCATATTCTGCCAGAATAGCATTCATCTCGGTGTCGTTTTCGCCCTCTTTACCTAATACATGTTTAATGATACCGACAGGATTTTTTGCATCTTCTGGCCAGTCTACGATTCTGGCTAAAGCTTTGACACCATTTTTTGCACCATTTAAATCTTCTAAAGGGATAAAGATGTCATATAACATCTTTCTGTCATCAGGAATAAAGAAAGCATAATGTTGGGAAACTTTTACAATACCGGTAAACTCGAATTTTGCCCTGGTTATTATTTCTACCACTTCACCCTCTTTTCTTTTTCCTTTTTTGCTGGCATAAACGTATATTTTTACATAATCGCCATGCAAAGCTCTTCTAAGCTTTCTTGGTGCTATATATATGTCGTTTTCAAAGGTGTCGTCCGGGATAAGGTATGCCGAGCCGTCGTTAGCTAAATCGATAGTTCCATTAACAAATGTTTTGACTTCTTTAAGTTGATATTTTCCTTTTTCTTTTTCAACAAAAATTCCGTCTAAGGTATCGTCTTTTAATATCGATAAAACAGATTTTTTAGATTCGGGATCGACAACATTTAACCTTGCGGCTACTTGTTTATAATTTAAAGCTTTATTACCATTCTTTTCGAAGATATTGATAATGAGCTCTGTTAATATATGTTTGATGTTTGCCATTTTCTTATTATGGTTTTAAATAAACTAACCAAAATAATTTAGCTAGGTTTCGAAAAAATAAAAATAACGTTAATAAAAACAAAAAACTCCCCGTTTTGCCGGAGAGTCTTCTGTTAGATTCTTCTGATATCGGCACCAAGCGCCCTTAATCGGGTATCTATATCCTGATAGCCTCTTTCTATTTGTTCTATGTTATAGATAACAGATTTTCCCGAAGCCGATAAGGCTGCAATTAATAAAGAAACACCAGCTCTGATATCAGGCGAGGTCATTTCTATACCTTTCAAGTTGTATTTCTTATCGAGTCCGATAACTGTTGCTCTGTGTGGGTCGCACAAAATGATCTGAGCACCCATATCAATTAATTTATCAACAAAAAATAACCTGCTTTCGAACATTTTCTGATGGATAAGTACAGATCCTTTCGCCTGTGTGGCTACAACCAATACAATGGAAAGTAAATCTGGTGTAAAACCAGGCCATGGCGCATCGGAAACGGTTAGAATAGAGCCATCAATAAAGGTATCTATTTCGTAGTTTTCCTGAGCAGGAATATAAAGATCGTCACCTTTCAGCTCCATTTTAATTCCTAATCTGGCAAAAACACTGGGAATTATTCCTAATTCTTTGTAGCAGACATCTTTAATAGTGATTTCGGAACCTGTCATAGCTGCTAAACCAATGAAAGATCCTATTTCAATCATATCAGGAAGCATTCTATGTGTAGTTCCGCTTAAAGATTCAACTCCCTCAATAGTTAACAGGTTAGAACCAATTCCGGAAATTTTAGCTCCCATACGATTCAGCATTTTACAAAGTTGCTGAAGGTACGGTTCGCAAGCAGCATTGTATATAGTAGTTGTTCCTTTTGCTAAAACCGCAGCCATTACAATGTTGGCAGTTCCGGTTACAGATGCTTCATCTAATAAAATATAAGTACCTTTTAGTTCGGTAGCATCTACATTGAAGAAATTAGTATCCGGATTATAAACGAATTTAGCACCTAATTTTTCGAAACCAAGGAAATGTGTGTCCAGTCTTCTTCTTCCAATCTTGTCGCCTCCCGGTTTAGGAATAGCTGCTTTGCCAAAACGAGCCAATAGCGGACCTACAATCATGATTGATCCTCTTAAACTCCCGCCTTTGGCCTTAAAAGTTTGAGACTGAAAGAATTCCAGATTGATGTTTTTTGCTGTGAATTCGTAAGTATCTTTGCTTAAACGGTTAATTTCTACCCCCAGATCACCTAAAAGTTCTATTAGCTTATTGACATCTTTGATGTCTGGGATATTGCTGATAGTTACTTTTTCTGGTGTAAGCAATACAGCAGAGAGAATTTGTAATGCTTCGTTTTTAGCGCCCTGAGGTATAATTTCTCCTTTTAGAGGTTTTCCTCCACGGATCTCAAATGCATTCATCATTTTCTAATTTCTTTTATTCTTCTGGCGATTTTTGCCGTTCTGGTTGTTCTGCTTAAAATTACGGTTGTTGTTTGATTTTTGATTGTTACGGGAACCTCCGTTGCTAGAGTTTTGACTGCTGGTCTGTTTGGTGTCTATCTTTTGTAAGACAACATTACTCAAATCTAATTCTCTATTAGAAAGGTCTGCCAAGTCAGATAGAATCTGCTCATCGTTCACGTAATCTTTATTCCATAAAACATAAGCCATTTTCATAAAGTTGGCAATTGAATTTACCATGTGCTGTTTCTTTTCAGGATCGGTAACTTCTTTAGCTTTCTTTATCATCATTTCTATGGTATGGCCATAGTGTTTGTATTTTATTCGGCTTTGAGGGTATTCCAACCGCTCTGGCTTAATATTTATATTTTCTTTTGCCAGAATAGGATAAGGAGAGTCAACATCAATCTGGAAACCCGAGATAATATGTAAATGATCCCACAATTTGTGTTTGAAATCAGGAACATCCCTTAAGTGTGGGTTTAAAAAACCCATCATGTCTATAACCACCTGGGCATATTTATTTCGCTCTTCTTTGGTAGGTAATGTGCAAATGTACTCTACCATATTTTGAACGTTTCTCCCGTATTCTGCAAGAATTAATTTTTTACGCGAAGTGTTGTAATCGAATACTTCTGTGTTTGTATTGTTCATTTTGAAACTGTTAAAAAGCGCAATAGTATTTTGGCTCTTTCTTTAATTGTCTTTTTTTATGTTAGGTATAGTTTTAAATATACGGTTTCCCAAAGGCTTAGCAAAAATAAACAAAGCATTTACAAGTTAAACACTTCTGTCAAAATTTTTACTTAATTTCTAACTATCCGCAATTTGGCAAATTTAAGCAACAATTGTTTTTGTCCAATTTCTTTAAAGAAAATGGTGGCTTTTATATCTGGTTTATTACCTTCTAAGTTAATTACCTTGCCAAAACCAAATCTTTCATGTTCTACAATTTCTCCGACTTGTAAATTGGAAGTGTCTTCTGGTTTGAAGCCAGCAGTAGGAACATGCGCTTTAGAAAGCAAAGATGTAGTTTTTACTTTTTGTGTCGCTGGTTTTGGCTTAGAAAATACATCGGCACCTTTAGTTGCTTCAGCAGTTTTTGATTTCCATAGAGTTCGCTCGCCTTCGAAAGAGGAAGGGTTAGAACTAAACGATTTTTTAGGCAGTTCTATCTCTAAATATCTGGGGTCTATTTCGTCTAAAAAGCGAGAGGGTTCGGAATTAACCAGTGTACCAAATTTAAATCTGGAAGTAGCGTAACTGATGTGTAGTTTTTTCTCTGCCCGGGTTACGGCCACATAAAATAACCTGCGTTCTTCTTCCAGATCTGCCCTGGAATTTAATGACATCTGGCTAGGGAAGAGGTTTTCTTCTAAACCAACTACGTACACCTGATTAAATTCCAGACCTTTAGATGAGTGTATAGTCATTAAAGAAACCGTGTCTTTATCTTCTGCTTTTTCGTTATCGTCGTTGGTAAGCAAAGCTACATCTTCCATGAAAACGTTCAGACTGCGATCTTCAATATCTTCTCTTTCAGAAAACTCTTTTATACCATTTAATAATTCCTGAATGTTTTCGTAACGGGCTAAGCCTTCAACAGATTTATCTTCGTAAAGATCTTTTAAAAGTCCAGAGTGTTGTGCTATATGTAAAGCTGCATCGTAAGCTATGTTGTTTTTAGCTGTTGCTGCAAAGCTTTGGATGGTAGTTGCAAAATTGCTTACTGCTGTTGCGGCTCTACTGTCTAAAAACTGAAATGCATCAGATGCTATTTCAAAAAGTGTTTTTCCATTCTGATCTGCAGCAAGAATGATTTTGTCTATTGTTGTTTTGCCAATGCCCCTTGCCGGATAATTTATAATTCTTTTGAAAGCTTCTTCATCGTTATTATTGAAAGTTAGCCTGAAATAAGCAATTAAGTCTTTAATTTCCTTTCTTTGGTAGAAAGACATACCGCCGTAGATTTTATACGGTACGTTCGATTTTCTCAAAGCTTCTTCCATAGATCTGGATTGGGCGTTTGTTCTGTACAGAACAGCAAAATCATTCCAGTTTAAAGATTTTTCACTCCTTTCCTGTAAAATAGATTCTGCTACACTTTTCCCTTCTTCGTTGTCAGAATAAGATCTGGTTATTTTGATTTTATCACCTTCGTCATTATCAGAAAATACATTTTTCTCTAATTGATTGGCGTTATTTTTAATAATGCTATTGGCTACGTTTACTATGTTCTGCGTAGAGCGGTAGTTTTGCTCCAATTTGAAAACCTTAACCTCAGGATAATCTTTTTGAAAGTTAAGTATATTCTGAATGTTTGCTCCTCTGAAACCGTAGATACTCTGCGCATCATCGCCGACAACACAAAGGTTATAATTTACAGCTGCTAGTTTTTTAACAATCAGGTACTGGGAGAAGTTAGTGTCCTGATACTCGTCAACCATTAAGTACTTAAACTTATGTTGGTATTTATGCAGTACATCCGGATGCTCTTTTAGCAATACATTGGTTTTGAAAAGTAAATCGTCAAAATCCATGGCTCCGGCTTTGAAGCATCTTGCTGTATAAGTAGCATATATTTTCCCTAGCTGACCCCGGCCCGTAGAAAAATCATCGGCCTGAATTTGCTCGTTTTGTAGATATTCTGCAGATGAAATCAGATTGTTTTTCGCCATGGATATTCTGCCGTAAACAAAATTGGGGTTGTACAACTTATCGTCCAGATTCATCTCTTTTAATATGGCTCTTAACAGACTTTTACTGTCATCCGTATCATAGATGGTAAAGTTATTAGGATAACCTATTTTATTGGCTTCAACACGAAGAATTTTTGCGAAGATGGAGTGGAAGGTTCCCATCCATATATTTTTAGCCTCGGCACCAACAACTTTAGTAATACGTTCACGCATTTCTTTCGCTGCCTTATTGGTGAACGTAAGTACCAAAATTTGAAACGGATCTACACCTTTTTGTATAAGATGAGCTACTCTATATGTAATTACCCTTGTTTTTCCAGAACCCGCACCAGCAACAATCATAACCGGACCTTCTGTTTGTTCAACAGCTTGTCTTTGCGACGGATTTAACCCTTTTAAATAATCCAAAATCAGTATGCGTTTTTAAATCGCTAAATTAAGAATGATTAATAAATATTTAGTCATATGTGAATAAAGAAAAGCTATTTGTCTTCTTTATTTAAGCCTTTGCGACTTGCATCATGCAAAGCAATATTGATGTCCATAATTTGAGAATCAATATCATCTACACATTTTTTCATTTGTTTAATGTATTCCCGCTCATTAATCAGTTCATCTTCGGCCAGCATAATTAAACCTTTTAATGTTGCCACCGGACCTCTGATTTGATGAGATAGGTGAGAGGAATATTCTGATAATTTTTGATTTTTACTGATGAGATCTTTAGTCCTTTCTGCAATGATATCTTCTAATTTCAGATTCATTTTATTAAGATTTTCTTTTTGGACAGATATCTCTTCGTTTAGTTTTTGCAGTCGGATATTATTGCGTTCGGCCTTTCTTTTGCTTTTATTAAGAATTACTATTACAGCTATACACAAAGCAGCTACAATAACAGCAAAAAACATAACTATTGTATGTTTTTCCCGCTTTTCAAGCTGTAGTTTATATTCTTGCTCTTTTTCCAAGGATTTTTGTTGTTCCTCATGCAAGCTTAAAATATTACTTACATTTTCGTTATAATAAATGCTATCTCTTGAATGTACTAATTCCAGGTTTTCCAACGCAGTTTTATAATTACCTTGTTTTTTTTCTAATGCATATTTGGTTAAAGTGAAATCGTAAATTAATTTTTCATCGAGGAGTTCTTTTGCCAAAGCAGTGCCTTGTTTAATATATTTTTCAGCTTCTTTATAATCATATAGTGCAATACTAGCATCGGATAAGCCAAGATATATACTCGATAGGCTATT
>NZ_JBEBVH010000128.1:0-10894 GCF_040392825.1 Pseudopedobacter sp. | reverse complement strand
TACCAGACCCTCTTCCCGTCTCTTGCGATTGGGAGTGCAAATATAAACATTTGTTTTTATTTGCAAACTTTTTTTACAAAACGGATGAACCTTCTTTCAGTTTCTCTGCATTTTCTGCAAATTGTAATGCATCCAGGATCTCCTGAATCTCTCCATTCATTACTGCAGGAAGATTATATAAAGTTAATCCTATACGATGCTCTGTAACTCTTCCCTGTGGATAATTATAAGTACGGATCTTTGCAGATCTGTCTCCTGTAGAAACCATTGTCTTACGCTTACTTGCAATTTCGTCATTATATTTTGCCAGCTCGCGTTCATAAAGCTTACTGCGGAGCATCTCCATAGCTCTTTCTCTGTTTCCCAATTGTGAACGCTCTACCTGACAAACGACTACAATCCCCGTAGGTTTATGCGTTAATTGAACTTTGGTCTCTACTTTATTTACGTTCTGCCCACCAGCACCACCAGATCTTGACGTTTGCATCTCGATATCTGCGGGATTGATCTCTACATCGACCTCTTCTGCCTCTGGTAACACAGCCACAGATGCTGCGGAAGTATGTACACGGCCCTGAGTTTCGGTATCTGGCACACGTTGCACACGGTGTACTCCAGATTCATATTTTAAAGTTCCATAGACATCTTCTCCACTCACTTTAAAAACAACTTCTTTATAACCACCATTTGTTCCATCGGTAACTTCCAGTACCTCTGTCTTCCAGCCTCTACCTTCACAATAACGTGTATACATACGGTATAAATCTCCGGCAAAAATAGCAGCCTCGTCACCACCTGTTCCACCTCTGATTTCCAGAATAGCATCTTTTTCATCTCCCGGATCTTTAGGAACCAGCATCAACCGAATCTTAGCTTCCATTTCTTCTTTTTCAGGAAGTAAAGCGTCTAATTCCTCTTTGGCCATTTCTCTCAATTCCTGATCTTTCTCATTGGCCAGAATCTCTTTGTTAGCAGCAATATTGCTCACAACATTTTTGTACTTAAAGTATTCGTCTACAATAAGACCTAAATCTTTATATTCCTTATTCAATTGAGCAAAACGTTTCATGTCCTGCGTTGCTTCCGGATTAGACAATTCTCTCTCTACATCATCCCGACGTAGTTTTATAGCTTCTAATTTATCTAACATGATATGAAATCTATACTTCTGAAGACCTAATCTTATTTATCGCCACCACGACACAACAGCAAAAGATCAGTCGTTTTTTAAAGACCACAAAGTTAACTCTTTTTCACCTATTATCAGCAGGTGGTTAAGATACTTAATAAAATTTATTGGATTTTTTACAGATGGAGTTTGTAAAGAAACCAGTTGAAAACTAAGAAAATCGTAGATACAAAGTTTGCCGTCTTTCTTAAAGAAAATTTTACTTCCTTCTACCTCAAAATCCTGAGGAGCATCTACAACGGCTGTTTTGTAAAAGTTTCCAAAACGATCGAAAATTCGGATTCCTTCACCTCTATCATTTACAAAAACATACGAGTCATTGGCATATAGATAAGTTGCCTGCATGTCTATGCCATCTCTCTGATAGATATTTCCTGTCTTAAGCTCATCAGTAAATGTATTGCTTAATTTCCTCAATTCACGGTTTAACTGGTCGTAAATCCAGTAACCATTATTATTAGCTGAGGCAACTAAAGTAATCTGAATATCCGGATCACGGTTAAACGAGTATCGGCCAATCTCACTAAGATTGTTATTTAAGACTATAATTTGCTGGTGGTTAGGATAATAAACGACTACTCTTAAAGGATCTTTAACATCTATTTGATTAATATCTCCAAAGTTCTTATTACTATAAGCCCACAATTTCTGTCCTTTAGCGTTATATTTAAGCAATTCATTTGCCGGTGTTACCGCGTAAATATTGCCAAACTGGTCTATTCTCGCTAGTTTACATGCTGTATCAATACTGGCTTCTTTTATAAAACTCTGAGAAAAAAGCTCAGATGCTGAAATCAACAGTAATAAAAAGAAAATATACCGCAGAAGATATTTCATAAATCAAAGCCACTTTTTTAACTCAATCTTTTCTCCATCAAATTGAGCATAATAGGAATCATTTACCCACTCGCCTAAATTTACATAAGTTGTCTTATCATTTAACGAGATGATAAACGGATTATGCCTATGTCCAAATACTAAATAGTCAAAGCTGCCAAATTGTTTCTCTATACCCAGGTAAGTTTTTTCAGCCCAATTCTTTTCAAATTCTACATCTGGTTTCCAAAGGTTTTTATTCCCTGCCAGTCTGCTTTTACCACTCCAGTAATTCGCTATTCCTATTCCCAGGTTCGGATGTATCCTTGCAAATAACCACTGGCAAAACGGACTTCTAAAAAAATTTTTTAAAAGCTTATAGCTTTTATCTCCATCACCTAAACCATCGCCATGGTGAATAAAAAACCTTTTTCCTTCGCGTTCGATAACCAATTCATCATTTATAACCTGCAGGTTAAACTCTTTTTTAAAATAATCGAACACCCACATGTCGTGGTTACCTTTAAAAAAATACAACTTTATTCCTGCATCACTTAATTCGGCTAGTTTGCCCTGAAGGCGTATAAAACCCTTTGGAATAACGGCAGCATATTCGAACCAGAAATCAAAAATATCTCCTACCAGAAAAACTTCCGTAGCATTTTCCTTAATCGCATCTAACCATGCCACAACTTTAGCTTCACGCTCTCGGCTTGCCTGATAATTGGGAACGCCTAAATGGAAGTCTGACGCAAAATATAGATTTGTTTTTTTCAAAAGCCTAATTCTAAACCGTAAAAATAAACTTTCTCGACTAATGTTAATATAAAAAAGCCTTCAAAGGTTTATATTCTTTGAAGGCTGTCATATTCTCAATTTGTATTCTTATCTACTCGGGCGTTCAGAACCAGATCCCCTGGATGGAGAAGAAGATCGTGAGCTTCCTCTGTCCATACTTGGAGAAGAGCTTCTTCCTTCACTCCTTTGCACACTAGGTGTAGACGGGCGTTCTGTGCGCTGAGGCGCAGATTGCTGAACCCTTTCTTGCCTTTGTGGCGCACTTTGTCTAACAGATTCACTCCTCTCTGCAGAAGGTCTGTTTTCTATCCTGCCAGGCCTCTCTACTCTTTGTTGTTGAGGTCTTTCTGTTCTGGATGGCATTCCGTCTCTGGATCCATTTTCTCTTTGAGGACTTTCAGTTCGCGATGATCTGTCCGGAGTAGTGCTTCTACCCACATTAGAACCACGAGATGGCACATTACCATTATCTCTTTCTACTCTGGATGGTCTTGTTGAAACGCCAGGACTACTGTTCCCCCTATCACTTCTACCATCAATTGCCTGAGGTCTGTTATTGCCGTTATTTCTGTTATCTCTGGCATTTCCACCTTCGGTTCGGGAAGGGCGGCCATTATTTGATGAAGATACTCTGTTGGGTGTAGCGTCTCTTCCACGATCTATCTGTGGACGATATACACTTACCGAGTTTCTATCTACTCTTGCAGAACCAGGTCTGGAAGCGCTCTCTACCCTGTGAACTCGTACGTTACTTCCTGTAGCACGCCTCACATCTCTTGTAGAAGGCCCACTAACATATCTCACATTATTATTTACATATACATTATTGATGATAGTTGTATTCCTGATGATAGTAACATTTCTTCCCGGATTCCAATATCTTCCATAGTTATTATAATAAATATAACGTTGTGGAATAAACACCCAGTAAAAATCCGGATAATATCTTGGACCAATATTAATGCTTACTGTAATTCTTGGTCCCATAGGTGCCCAACCGTAGTAGCCCCCTCCTGTCCTCCAATCTACCCAAGCAGGCCCCCATTCTGTATCCGGAATCCATAGCCAGCCATCATAATTATCATAATACCAACGACCATAGTGAAACGGAGCCCAACCCCATTCAAAATCAGATACCCAGGTATTTCCATACTGTGTCATTACCCAACGACCGTTAGTGTAATATGGCCGAAAATCCGAACCAACGTTAGGTCGCCATACGTAACCATATTCCGAGTTGTCTATCCAATCTCCATAGTAAGAAAGCTCATCATAAAATACCTGCAATGACACATTACGTCCCTGAGCTTTTGCGGTGCTGTTGGCAAAGGCGAAGAAAGCAACCATGAATCCTAAGCCTAAAATCATTTTTCTTAAAGTTAACATCTTAAAATCCCCTTTCGTTTGGAGTTTTAGTTAAACGCTTTCGCTATTTTTTTGGCATTTCTGTAACAACATAATTACCAAAATTTAAGCTTATTCATCAACTATTTTCACCGTAATTTTAAATTTTCAACACTATTTAACCTTCTAAACACCGTTTCTAAGCGGGTTTAATATATAGACAGGAAAAAATGCAAAAGGTAACATCAGAAAATTGAATATTTTTTGTTGGGCAGGAAAATTGTAATGTCGTTATTTGTAAAATGGATAAAGGAACATTATACCTCATCCCTGTGGTAATGGCAGAAAATGCCGTAAACAAATCATTAACTCCTTACCTTATTGAAACCATAAATTCTATTGGAGAATATATAGTAGAAAATGAGAAAACTGCCCGAAGGTGTCTGAAAGAAGCCGGACTTAAAACCCCGCAAAAGGATTTGATTATTCATGATTATGGTAAACACCAGCGAAATCAGGGACTCAACAAGTTTTTTAAAGGATTAGAATCTGGAAAGGATGTTGGTTTGATGAGTGAAGCCGGATGCCCGGGGATAGCTGATCCTGGCGCTGATATTATCGCCGAAGCCCATAAAAGAGCTATAAAAGTTATTCCTTTAGTTGGGCCAAGTTCTATAATACTGGCTTTAATGGGTTCTGGTTTTAATGGTCAGAGTTTTGCATTCAACGGATATCTGCCCATTGATAAAAACGGAAGGGCAAAGAAAATAAAAGATTTAGAATCTTTGTCTGAACGCTTAAATCAAACTCAGATATTTATAGAGACCCCTTTCAGGAACAATCAACTTTTAGACGAACTTTTAAGAAGTTGTAAAAAAGATACCTTATTATGCATTGCCTGTAATTTAACGGCAGAAAGCGAATATGTTGCAACAAAAAGCGTTTCTGATTGGGCATTAAACAAACCGGATCTGCATAAAAAACCGACGATATTCCTGTTTTACCGAAAAAAATGAGCATCTCTTCAACTTCTTCGATACTGATCCATAAAGTAAATATAGCCTCTTTGGCAATAAGTAGCTATTTGGCCCAGTTTGGAGTGAATGTACTTCTTATTGATGAAGATACCCAATTAATCAACGAAGAAGAGGAACTGATTTTTGATGATTATGCTATTAGTTTTTTGAATACTATAGGGATTAACATTACTCCAAAGGCTAAATTGGTTGATATTTTCAAGCAGGCCAAAGAAATACTTCTGAAAAACATGTGTACAATTAACTGGGGTACAACTGTGGTAAAGAACGAAGGTCTGGAGAATATTAAACTGAGAGATTTACATAATAATATTGTCTATCATCAAACTGATAAGTTTATTGACGCCAAAGAATTGGAAATCAACAAAAATACCAGCATCACGATAAAGAACATTGCTCTTTTAGCCTGGAAATTGGAAGGCGTTTTAAACGGATATATCAGCAGAAGTATCTTTATAAATCATAATATTGAAGAACGACTTTTACGTGAACATTATCAGAAGAAACCTCCTCTTAAAATTTTCAAGAATATCTTTGAAAAAAAAGACATCAGATTTAATCTGAAAGAGAGTAAAATAAGCCTTCATTTAAGCCAGCAACGGAACATAGAAGCTGGAGATTTGCTTCCCAATCTTAGCGTCTTTGACGAACGGTTAAAACAAGAAACCAACTTTTATAATTGGTGTAAATTTGGTGAAATACATCTGATAATATTAGGATCTATATCGCAACAAAACCTGTTCAATGTTGCTAAATGGGTAAAATCTAATTTTCCACTGAGATTATTTTACCTGCCTGACTCAGAAAAAAATGATCATATTTTCAGTTTCTTTAAAATTATTGAAGGTGAAAAGAAGCTGATTGTCGTAAGGCCCGACAGATATATCGGTTTGATTTTGGATCACCTGGATTTAGAAGTATTAGACAATTACCTCTCTAACTTCTTACAGTTACAAACAAAAGGAAAACCAATAAACCAGAAGCTTATTGGCTCTAATATTATTGAAAACTATCCGTGAATGGTTTCTTTCTTACCGTAATTCTGTATAACTTTTCCTTCATAATCCAACCACTCTTTCCACCGTTGGTCTACATCCACTCCTTCACCATATTTTCTGGCTAAACTAATAAAAAGTGTATAATGGTTTGCCTCGGAAATCATAAGCTCATGATAAAATTCAGAAAGTTCCTGGTCCTCAACATTATCTGAAAGCACCTTAAAACGTTCGCAGCTTCTGGCTTCTATCATAGCAGCAAACAAAAGCCTGTCGACTAAACTTTCCGTTTTCTTCGCTTGCCCGCCACCTTTTTTAAGAAATTTAATCAGTTCATTTACATAATCGTCTTTACGTTCTCTGCCTAAAGTGTAACCCCGTTGCAAAATAATATCATGGACTCTCTTAAAATGATCCATTTCCTCTTTCACTAATTCGGCCATTTCCTGAACCAGATCTGAAAGCTCCGGATTCTGAACAATTAATGTAATGGCATTAGAAGCTGCTTTTTGTTCGCAAAAAGCATGGTCTGTTAAAAGTTCTTCAATATTGCTTTCTACTACATTTTTCACCCAAAAAGGATCGGTAGGCAATTGCAGTTTAAACATCGTTTTCTCACTCATAATCGTATGCTGTTAGCTGTATAAACCTTTACTATCTATAAAATCAAACACTTTATCCGGAATAAAAAACCTGACATCTTTCTTTTCATGTACAGATTTCCTGATAAAGGTAGAAGAAAGTTCCATCAAAGGCGTATTTGTTATTGTTACCGACGGATGAGACTCCAACTCTCCACCATCATAACCAGGGCGGGGATAAACATAAATCTGATAATCTCTTAAAATGAGTTCATAATTTTTCCACTTATTCAATGTCTTCAAATTATCGCTACCCATTATCAGGACAAATTGATGCTCGGGATAAATATCTTTTAAATAAGTAAGCGTATCAATGGTATAAGAAGGTTGTGGCAAACGCAATTCAACATCACTTACCTGAATATTTTCAGCTTTTTCTATAGCCAATTTAGCCATTTCCAGTCTATCATAAACATGAATAAGGTCTCTTAATTCTTTCAATGGATTATGTGGGGATACAACCAACCAAACTTTATCCAATTCTGTATGATTGGCCATATAATTGGCAATAATTAAATGCCCGATGTGTATAGGATTAAAGGAACCGAAAAACAAACCTATTTTCATTATCTAGTTCTTTAGTAGCCTCTCCCCAGCGTCTCTTCTCCAAAGTATTCCCTTCGGAACAAAGGAAAGAGAGCTTGGACAGTGTTTTTATTCTTTCTTCCTGGACTCCTGTCTTGCGACGTTATCCAATAAAATTCAACAATAAATCTTCCGCTTCTTTACATGCCGTTTCCAGCTCAAAATTCTTCAATTGAACATCAAATTTTGGAGCATAAGCCAGCTCTTTTTCTGCCTTTGCAAAACGTTCTTTTAATTTCTCTTCCGAATCTGTTCCCCTCCCTGCCAAACGCTGCTTTAATACCTCCAAAGAAGGTGGCTGAACAAATATAGCTAACGCTTGTTCTCCATATTTTTTTTTCAGACGTAAACCACCTTCTACATCAATATCAAAAATAACGTGTTTGCCTTCATCCCAGATTCTTTGGATTTCGTTTTTTAAAGTTCCATAGAAGGTTCCGGAATAAACTTCTTCAAACTCAACAAACTCATGTTTTGCCACTTTATGCAAGAAGTCTTCATTACTGATGAAATAATAGTCCTTTCCATTTACTTCTTCTCCTCTTAGGCTACGTGTGGTTGCCGAGATGGAGAAAGCAATTTTATCAGGAAATTTCCCTAAAAGGTGATGTACGATAGTTGTTTTTCCCGCTCCAGATGGAGCAGAAAATATAATCAGTTTGCCTTGTTTCATTTTTAAGCCAAAGACTTAAAGCCAAATGCTTAAAGCTTTTCGCCTTAAGCGCTCTGCCTTAAGCATATTTACAATACATTCAACAGCTGTTCTTTAATTTTCTCTAACTCTTCTTTCATTCCAACCACCAGCTTCTGGATATTGGCATCGTTTGCTTTGGAACCCATGGTATTTATTTCTCGTCCAATTTCTTGGGAAATGAAACCTAGCTTCTTACCATTAGCGTCTTTCTCTGCCAAAGTTTGAATAAAATAATTACAATGCGTTCTTAAACGAACTTTCTCTTCCGTAATATCAAACTTATCTACAAAATATATTAATTCTTGCTCCAGTCTGTTATAATCTACTACTTCTTTTCCTACCGCTTCGCTAAGATAATTGTTTAATCTTTCTCTGAAAACGGGAACTCTGTTAGGTTCATGAACTTCAACTTCAGTCAGAAAATTAAGTATATTCTGAATGCGCAAGACTAAATCTTTTTCAAGCGATTTTCCTTCTGTTTCTCTGAAATTTTGGAAATTTTGGATAGCCTGATAAAATATGTCTAAAACAGTTTTCCATTCTTCCTCCGAAATTGACGACTCATCAAACTTAATAACTTCAGGCAAAGTAAGGGTCAGATTCATAAGGTTCGTTGTTGCTTCTCCCAATTCTGCCGCCGTCTGCTTCAATTCATTATAATAGAATTTCAGTAATTCATGATTAATGGCACCTGCCTTTGCTGCAACATTATTATTTTCACTGATGATAGACACAGTAGCTTTCCCGCGTTCTATCAATCTGTTGCATTCGTTGCGCAAAAAAAATTCCTTTTCAGAATATGCCTTAGGAAGCTTTAGATTAAGTTCCAGAAATTTACTGTTCAGAGACTTGATTTCTACGGTATATTTGCCGCCTGTTATATCTTTAGACGCTACTCCGTAGCCTGTCATTGATTTAATCATCTGCAAAGATAAAAATAAGTAGCAAGTATTTAATAGTAAGTAAAAAGATTGAAGAGCAGTCTTTCCTGATAGTATAAAGGAGAAAACCTGAATGAGAATTGATAGGACAGATAGAAATCAGCTCCCCTAAAGTTAAGGCACCACAATAGCCAGAGATGGTCTTAAGAAAAAGCATCCTTCGTTCATCTTCCGTTAAGAGAAGCTTTAGAGTATAGCCATTTAATAATTAGTTAGGTACTCCCGAATAGCCTGATGATATACCAATTTACCTTTAGGCGTACGGTAGGCCACTTCTGCTTTCTTATGTACATCGGCAATAATAGCTTTCGCATAAGCCACTGCTTCTTTAAACCTATTGCGTTTATCTTTTTGATGACTGCTGGGCACCACTTTGCTCATATCCGGTATTTTACTCACCACAGTACCATAATTATAAGTCTTTAAAACTAACTGGTCACAAATTTTGCCGCTCATGCCTTGCATGATTACATTTCTTTTCACTTTTGCCATGATTAAAACTTAAGGTTTGCATAGATTAATACGCAAAGCATAAAAATGTAACCCAAAGACAATCAACAAACTAAACCATAAAACTTTCAAAAAACCATAGAAGTACTTCGAGATTACAAATCGCTGATACCATTTTCTACACAGGAAGGCTCTATTTGTTAAAACATCTTAAATTTTAGAACTTTTACTGGATATACGCTAATTTAGTTTGGAATTGACATTAAACCCATGAAAAAGTTATTGCTATCTTTCATTTTACTTGCTGTAACACCATTAGCTTGGGCACAAGAAATCTTTGAGGTAAAAGGTATTATTTTCAATCAAAGTAAACAAAGAGTAGGAGATGTTAAGATAGAAAACCAAAGAAATGGGAAATCGGCAACATCAGACCAGTGGGGAACTTTTTCCATTGAAGTTATGGTAGGAGATTCGCTTTTCTTCAAAAAAGAAGGTTTTCAGGATGCAGCGAAACTCATATCCACCAAGCAGAATATGGTCATTTATCTAAACCAAGGTATTACCTTAAATGAAGTTACTGTAAAAGAAAAAAGTAAAGCTGCCGAACAGAAAGAGGTTCTGGATGATTACAGGGCAAAAGGTATTTATTTTAACGGAAGCCCGCCACTTCTATTCTCTATTTTCCATCCCTTGTCTGCTATTCACGAATTGGTTAGTAAAGACGCTGCTAACGCCAAACGATTCAGCAATTATATTTCCAGAGAAAATGCACAAACAGCCGTTGATGTTAAATTCAATAAACGCCTTATACTGGAGCACACTACAATAAAAGAAGAAAACGTTGCGGAATTTATGTACTACTATCGGCCAAGTGCCGAAGTAGTAGCAAAATGGAACCAATACGACAATATTCGTTACATACAGGATTCTTACAAAAAGTTTGTGAAGGAAAAAAGTGAAAGAGATAGTTTGGAGGAGATAAAGTAGGGTTTGGAATGTTGAGTTTTTAATTTTTAAATAAAACCTTAAAAAACCGCTTAATTAACTTCTTCTCATACAGAACCTAATAAAAAATTATGAATTTGTGAAAATTCTTAAAACAAAACTTACCCTGTTTATTTTGGGCTGTACGTTACTAACAGGTATGAAGTGCAAAAAAGACAGCCAGCAGCTAAATAATGACCAGTTACCCGCTGTTACTCAAAATGGCGCAAATACATTTGGTTTTTTGCTTAATGGGGAGGTTTGGCTGCCTAAGACACCATTATTAATGGAAAGATTAGATTTGACTTACGACCCTAATTATAAGGAAGGATCTTTAGGTATTATTGCTAATAGATACCTATCAGAAGAAAGTGAGATGAGGATTAGTATAGGTTTAACAGGTGTAAATAATACAGGTAC
>NZ_JBEBVH010000127.1:0-10967 GCF_040392825.1 Pseudopedobacter sp. | reverse complement strand
TTTTTATGAGTATATTTCCAGATTACGTGGTTGCGGCTAACCAACTTTGTATAAGTGAAGTTATTTTTCCGGTATTCATTTCCAGGTCGTTAGCATCCTTTAGAGTCAATACGGCCCTGTCGTTGCTTTTCCAATTTAATAATCCAAAATCATTCGCTAATAATCTTTCATCTGACTGGTTTTGTATTTTAGCACCACAATGAAATATAATTTGAATTTGCTTTGGAGGATGTAGCTTCATTGTTATTCTGTCTGCGCTTTTTATATGATAATTTGGTGCATTCCACTTTATATTCTCTTCTAAATTTTCGTTTGTATTCAGAATAATATAGCGCAGAGACTCAATCTCCTTCCTTAAAGGAAGGTTTAAACTGTCTAAATGGTGTGTTGTAGCTTCGTTTATTCTATTATTCATGCTTTTAAATTTACAACAACTTGTCTTTCTATATAGCTGTTCTGTGTCGATTTGAATTTAAAAGTATACGTTCCTGCTTGTTTTGGCACAAAAACATAATCCTTGTCAAAATGTACAAATGCTTGTGTACAAATACATCCCATGTTCATTCCGTTTACAACTACAGTGATGATGTTGCCCTCAGTTTTTTCGCTGAAATCCTTAAAACTGCCACAACCGTTATGATATTGAGATTTAATATTAAATCTTAAAGGTTCATTAACTGTGCCATTTTCTACATCTGAGACTTCAACAGCAGGGAGATTTACTGCATAAATACATTGGTCTGTCTCGTCTTTTTTAGAAGAACAAGAAAGTAGTACAGAATAAATCAAAGCGATACTCAAAAAGTTTTTCATTGTCTGTCTTTTTAATTGGTTGTTTTTATGTTTAATGCCTTATTTTGTGTTATGAAAACAATCTATGCCATTTTCTGCCTTTTCCTTTTTTGGAATATTTCTACAGCACAATCCATCACAGATAAAATAAAAGCTGCTTATACAACTTTTTCTAAGGATACACAATTAAAGTACGCAATAAGCTCGTTTATTGTTACAGATAAGAATACAGGTAAAATTATTTTTGCTGAAAATGAGGACGTTGGTCTGGCTCCGGCATCTTCTTTAAAAACAGTTACGTCGGCGACAGCTTTAGGTATTCTAGGGGAAAGTTTTCAGTTTACAACAGATATTTTATACTCAGGAGTTATTTCCGGAGGAAAATTAAATGGAAACATTATTGTAAAAGGCAACGGAGACCCAACTTTAGGCAGCGATAGATACGCAACTACTTCGAAAGAAATTGTACTGCAAAAGATTTTAACGGCTGTCCAGTCTAAAGGAATCAATAATATAAATGGAGAGATTATAGTTGATGATGGAGTATGGGATTCGCAAAGTATATCCGAAGGCTGGATATGGCAAGATATGGGGAATTATTTTGGGGCCGGAACTTCTGTAATATGTTGGGGAGAAAATGAATTTGAGCTAAGATTTAAACCTGCTCCAGGCGTGGGAGGGGAAGTTCAGATACTCTCTAATAGTAATAAATATCCCTTCTTTAATATCATAAACGAATTAAAAACCGGGGTTGCCGGAACCGGTGACCAGGTGTATGGATATTCATCTCCATATTCTTCTGTAGTTTATTTACGTGGTACTTATGCTATTAATCTAAATAAAAATATTCGGTTTTCCTTGCCAGACCCTGCTATGGCGATGGCTTATGAATTAAGTAGTATGCTGGAAAAGAATGGAATACCTAATAAAGGTTATCAAACTACCAGGTTGTCGAGAGCAAATTCTGTGCTAAATGGAGTTCGTATTCTTACTATTAAATCTCCTGTCTTAAAAGATATTGTTTATCATTTTAATCAAAAGAGCTTAAACCTTTATGGTGAACAAATGATGAGAGCTATATCAAAAGATGAAGGTAAAGCGATAAAAGGTGGTATAAAAGTTTTGCAGGATTATTGGCAAAAACTAGGTTTGGATAAGAATACACTTAATATTTACGATGGAAGTGGGTTGGCACCATCAAATCGGATTACAACCTCGACCATGGTAAGTGTTTTAAGACACGCAAGTCGCGAGCCATGGTATGTGGGGTATTTAAACAGTTTTCCACTTTATAATAATATGAAAATGAAAAGTGGAACTATAGGAGATGTTCTTGCCTATGCAGGATATCATAAAAATTACTGTTTTGCCATCATCGTGAACAATTATAATGGAGCCACTTCGTCAATGCGACAGAAAATGTTCACTTTATTAAATAGTTTAAAGTGAGGTAAGAAACATTAGGAAAACTTCATATTAAGCGTCTTAGCAAGGTCAAACGTATTGGATTGATTTTTGTGCTGATTTTTAATAGTCAATTATAAAAAGGAGGTTTCCATGAACTTGGTACATAAAATTGAGCATTGGGGAGATGATTATCATTCCAAAGCCACAGATGTTATCCGTATTTGTCTTGGATTACTTATTTTAATAAAAGGTATAACGGTAATTATGAGTCGGGATGCTGTTTATTCTTTGCTTGTAGATAATGACAATGGCAGATTTGGTTTCTCTGGCGTAGTATTGGCGGGAATTGTGCACTATATCGTATTTGCGCATATTGTTGGAGGAATATTTTTAATTGTAGGTTTGGTAACAAGATTTGCTGCAGTTATACAAATTCCTATTTTATTAGGAGCTATTTTCTTTGTAAACATTGCAAAAGGATTTACCATTTTCAATTCCGAACTTTGGTTATCTATCATCGTTTTGTTATTATTAGTAATGTTTTGGATAATAGGTGCGGGTCCTTACTCTATGGATTATACTATGAGAAGGCGCAATAATATCCAATCGGAATAATCCCAATATCATACAAAAATAAATATTACAATGCCTTGATTGAGTTTTTTATATTTTTGTATGAATTAAAGAGATATGGGGCACAATTTAAAGGTTACTATTGATAGTGATTCTGGCTTTTGCTTTGGAGTTGTGTATGCAATAGATATGGCAGAAGATATCTTGTCTGAAGATGGATATCTGTATTGTTTAGGAGATATTGTACACAATGACGAAGAAGTAAGCAGATTAAAAGCTAAAGGCTTAAAGATTATCAACCACGAAGATCTTAAACATATCAATAATGAAAAAGTATTGATAAGAGCACATGGCGAGGCCCCCGAAACCTATAAACTGGCTCTGGAAAATAATATTACTTTAATAGATGCTTCTTGTCCGGTTGTTTTGAAATTGCAGAACAGGATTAAATCAAGTTATGATTCTAAGGAAAAAATAGTGATTTTTGGTAAACATGGGCATGCGGAGGTTATCGGTTTGCAGGGACAGACAAATGATGAAGCTTTAGTTTTTCAAAGTATGGAAGAATTGGAGCAATTGGAGTTGCCACAAAAATTTACTTTGTATAGCCAAACTACTAAATCTACAGATACATTCTATAAAATAAAACAACACCTTTTAGATCGGGGATATGATTTGAAAGCGAATGACACAATATGTCGTCAGGTTTCAAACAGAGATAAAGATCTGCCCGAATTTGCTAAACGATATAACAAGATAGTATTTGTGTCGGGAAAAAAATCTTCTAATGGAAAAGTACTATACGAGGTGTGCAAAAGGCATAACCCAAATACTTACTTTGTAAGTGATGTGAGCGAGTTAGATAAAGAAATGTTTCAGGTTGGAGATACCGTAGGCATCGCCGGAGCAACCTCTACACCTATGTGGTTAATGGAAGAAGTGAAACAAGCATTAGAAGCGTTTTAAGCAATTTTGGATGAGAAAGAAAGGAATTCTACTTGTTAATTTAGGTACACCCGATAGTCCGAAAACGGAAGATGTACGTGTTTATCTGGATCAGTTTTTAATGGACGGCCGTGTTATAGATATTAATCCGCTAGGAAGAAACTTACTGGTTAGAGGAATTATCATTCCGAAAAGGGCTAAAAATTCTGCAAAAACTTATCAGGAGATCTGGACAGAAGAAGGTTCTCCTTTATTGGTGTATAGCTATGCCTTGCAAAATCTGATTGCCGAAAGATTAGGTGAAGAATACCATGTAGAACTAGCCATGCGTTATCAAAATCCGTCTTTAGAGGGCGCTTTAAAGAAACTACAAGAGCTTAATGTTGATAGTATTAAAGTAATTCCTTTATTTCCGCAATATGCATCAGCCACTACAGGATCTATACATCAGATGATTATGGAAGTAGTAAGTCAGTGGCAAATAATTCCACCTATACAGTTTGTCAATAACTATTGCGATCATCCTGGAATGGCAAGGGTTTTTGCAAAGAATGCAAAGAAATATCTGGATGCTGAAAAATGGGATCATGTACTATTCAGTTATCATGGCGTACCTCAGCGTCAAATGCGTAAAGCAGATGTTTCTAAAAAATATTGTCTGCAGGTAGAAGATTGCTGTAAGAACTATACCGATACCAACAAGTTTTGTTATACGGCTCAATGTTATCAAACAACTAAGGCAATTGCAAAAGAAATTGGCTTATCGACAGACGAATATACTTTATGCTTTCAATCCAGGTTAGGAAATGAACCATGGATGCAGCCATATACCAGTACCGTTTTGAAAGAACTGGCCGACAAAGGAAAGAAGAAAATTCTGGTACTTAGTCCTGCTTTCGTAGCAGATTGTATTGAAACTATTTATGAGATCGGTGTAGAATATCAGGAAGAATTTCATTCTTATGGGGGAGAACGTATCCAAATGGTAGAGAGTTTAAATGCTGACTCCGAGTGGGTAGAAGCTCTGGAGGATATAATCTTAAATTATTAGTCAAGCTTAAAAGCCAAAGCTGCTTTGGAGATTTTATTTTGATTTCAGATACATACGAAGAGTTTCAGGAACTTTCTCCTGTTCTAAAGTTCCTTCTTCACTTATTCCTGCTGAGTTTAATTTTTTGATAAATCCTTGCATCCTGATTTTAAACTGATTAAATTACTGAAATCTGATGCATTTATTTTTGACATGAGAATTAAAGATAAACAATATGATTAATAAACCCCTATCTTATCTTTTGCTTCGTTTAGCAGTTGCCATGAGCATGTTTGGGCATGGAGTAGTGCGTATCCCTAAAATGGATGAATTTAGTGCCGGAATGGTAAAAGAGTTTGAACAATCGTTATTGCCTATAGCATTGGTGCAGCCTTTTAGTTATATTTTACCATATATAGAACTATTGGTTGGAGTTTTTATGCTGGTGGGATTATTTACCAAACAGGCAATAGTTGTTGGAGCAATTACTATGATAGTGCTGATTTTTGGAAGCAGTATGATTGAGTCCTGGGGAGCAATATCTTCTCAGCTTATCCATATATTATGTTTTGTATTGCTTCTTTCGTATCAGCAGTATGATAATTACGCTCTGGATAAATTATTCTTTAAGAAGTAATATTCCGTAGATTTTATTGATGATAATGGCTGTAGCTCCAACATTCTCCTGGACATAAACTTTTGATTTTCTTGCCGCTTCATTTCTAAAGTTCGTATCTGAAGTTAATTTATCGAGAATATCATAAAGTTCTACGGATGTATTATAACTGAAACCAGCACCAATAGAAACCAGATCTTTAGCTTCCTGAAATTTCTGGTAATTGGGTCCGAAAATAACAGCTTTACCCCAGGCGGCAGCTTCCAGTGTGTTGTGTATTCCAGATTTATTAAATCCTCCGCCTATATACGTTAAGTCGGCTTCGTTGTATAGCGTAGAGAGCATACCGATATTATCTATAATTAGAACTTTATATCTGCTAATATCTTTGTCGCCTATTTGAGAATGTCGAATGACTTGTCCTTCTGGAAATAGTTTTATCAGGTTTTGTATTTTCTCTTCTTTAATTTCATGTGGAGCAAATACAGCCTTCCATGAATCAGAATTTTTTATAATCCATGGAGCTAAATTGTTTTCATCTTCAGGCCATGAACTTCCTATTACAAAAAGCTTATGGTTCTGTCTGAATTGATTAATAAATGGTAAATCCTTAATTTTTTTAGATAAATTATTTACACTGTCGAATCGAGTGTCGCCTGCAAGTGAATAGTTGTTCAAGCCAATACTGTGCAATAGTTCCTCAGATTGTTTGTTCTGTACAAAGAAGTGAGTTACAAAACTTAATATTCTTCTGTTGAAAGAACCATAACTTTTAAAGAAGATCTGATTGGTTCTGAAAATAGCAGAAGTAACATAAAGCGGAACGTTAGCCTGTTTTGCTTCTTTAAAGAAATGATACCAGTATTCATATTTATTAAAGAATGCAATTTCCGGATTGAATATTTTGAGAAAATCCCGAGCATTTTTCCTGGTATCTAAAGGTAGATATAGGATATAATCACCTAATGGAGAATTTTTACGGATTTCGTAACCGGAAGGAGAAAAAAATGTGATGACAATTTTTTTGGAAGGGAAAAGCTGCTTTATTTTTTCAATCAAGGGTTTTCCCTGTTCAAACTCGCCCAGCGATGCAAAATGAAACCAAATTGTCTTTTCTTGCGGAATGTCTTTCCATTTGTTTTTCCAATTTTTCCTGCCCTGTATCCATAGTTTTGCTTTATTGTTAAAAAGCGCGGCAATGGCTGCTAGTAAGAAAAAAAAATGTATTCCGATATTATAAAAAATAAGCATTTAAAAATTCTAAATTGTTAACTTCGTCAAGTTTAAAGATTTTGTATTTAACTTTATAATTTACTTATGAATATTGCTGTTATAGGTACAGGATATGTCGGTTTAGTTACCGGAACCTGTTTGGCCGAAACTGGTAATAATGTAGTATGTGTAGACATCGTAGAAGAGAAGGTTCAGAAGATGAAAGAAGGTGTTATGCCTATTTACGAGCCAGGCTTGGACGTATTGTTCAACAGAAACATTGCTCAGGGAAGATTGTCTTTCACAACCGAATTGGCTGCAGCAATAAATGACGCTCAGATTATATTTCTGGCGTTACCTACTCCTCCGGGCGGAGATGGCAGAGCGGACCTAAGTTATGTTTTGGGAGCAGCAAAAGATATAGCAGAAATTGTTAAAGATTATAAAGTAATTGTAACTAAATCTACTGTGCCTGTAGGAACAGCAGATAAAGTTAAAGCAGCATTCAGGGAAAATACGCTGGTAGAAGTTGATGTTGTTTCTAATCCTGAATTTTTGCGAGAAGGTGTGGCTGTAGAAGATTTTATGAAACCGGATAGAGTAGTTGTTGGTACCTCTAGCGAACGAGCGAGAGCTTTAATGGCAGAACTGTATGCTCCTTATGTACGTTCAGGAAATCCAATTATCTTTATGGATGAACGCTCTTCGGAATTGACAAAATATGCAGCTAATTCATTTTTAGCAACAAAAATCACCTTCATGAACGAAATTGCCAATTTGTGTGAGTTGGTAGGTGCAGATGTGGATATGGTAAGAATAGGTGTTGGTTCGGATGCCCGTATCGGAAAGAGGTTTCTTTTCCCGGGAATTGGTTATGGAGGAAGCTGCTTCCCTAAAGACGTACAGGCACTGGCATTATCCGCAGAAGAATATCACTATGATTTTAAAATTTTGAAATCTGTGATGGATGTTAATCAGGTTCAAAAGGTGAAAATTGTAGAGAAAATTAAACAATACTATAAATCGAATCTGGCAGGAAAACATTTTGCACTATGGGGTTTAGCTTTTAAACCAGAAACGGATGATATCAGAGAGGCGCCCGCACTGTATATTATTGATGAACTTTTGAAGGCTGGTGCAAAAATAACTGCTTACGACCCTGAAGCAATAGGGAATGTGCGCAGGTTAATTGGCGATAAAATAGACTATGCGGAAGACGCTTACACTGCTTTAGAAGGGGCCGACGCTTTAATAATTGCTACAGAATGGCAGCTTTTCCGAAATCCTGATTTCAAAAAGATGGAAGATAACCTTAAATCTAAGGTAGTTTTTGATGGAAGAAACCTTTATGAATTACATAAAATGATTGATTTAGGATTCTATTACAATAGTATTGGCCGTAAGATAATAGAAGCATAATGGCAAAAAGAGTATTAATAACAGGAGCAGCTGGATTTTTAGGCTCGCATCTTTGTGACAGATTTATAAAAGAAGGTTTCCATGTAATTGGAATGGATAATCTGATCACGGGTGATTTGGCAAACATAGAACATCTTTTTAAATTGGAGAATTTTGAATTTTACCATCACGATGTCTCTAAATTTGTTCATGTCCCTGGTAAATTAGATTATATACTGCATTTTGCTTCTCCGGCAAGCCCAATAGATTATCTTAAAATTCCAATCCAAACCTTAAAAGTAGGGTCTTTGGGTATTCATAATCTTTTAGGGCTGGCAAGAGTGAAGAAAGCCAGAATTATCATTGCTTCTACATCTGAAGTTTATGGCGATCCGAATGTAAACCCACAACCAGAAGAGTATTGGGGAAATGTAAACCCAGTTGGTCCGCGTGGAGTTTACGACGAAGCTAAACGTTTTCAGGAAGCTATGACAATGGCTTACCATACTTTTCATGGTGTAGAGACCAGAATTGTAAGAATTTTCAATACTTATGGCCCAAGAATGCGTCTGAATGATGGAAGGGTACTGCCTGCATTTATTGGGCAGGCTTTAAGAGGCGAAGATCTGACAGTTTTTGGAGATGGAACACAAACACGGTCTTTTTGTTATGTAGACGACCTGGTAGAGGGAATTTACAGGTTGCTAATGTCTGATTATGCTTATCCTGTAAATATTGGTAACCCGGATGAGATAACTATAGGACAATTTGCAGAGGAAATTATCAAATTAACAGGAACTACTCAGAAAGTAATATACAAGCCTTTGCCTCAGGACGACCCTAAACAACGTCGCCCGGATATTACCAAAGCTAAGGAGATCTTAAACTGGGAGCCAAAAGTGAATCGGGCAGAAGGTTTAAAAATTACTTACGAGTATTTCAAATCGCTATCAAAAGAACAATTAGAGAAAATAGAACATAAAGATTTTTCAAACTATAATAAAAAGTAAATGTCAGGAAAGATTCTAGTAACCGGTGGAACAGGTTTTATAGGTTCTCATACAGTTGTTGAATTACATAATGCAGGATATACTCCGGTTATTGTAGACAATTTGTCTAATTCATCTATCAAAATTTTAGATCAGATAGAGAAGATTATCGGGCATAAGCCAGAATTTCATCAATTAGATTTATGTGATGTAGAGCAAACAGAAGCTTTCTTAAAACAGAATTCAGATATTAGTGGTATTATACATTTCGCAGCATATAAAGCAGTTGGCGAATCTGTAGAACAGCCTCTAAAATATTATAGGAATAATTTCTATTCTTTAATCAATTTATTGAATCATTATCAGGATAGAACTGTAAACTTTGTATTTTCTTCCAGTTGTACGGTATACGGGCAACCAGATGTGTTACCGGTAACAGAGTCTGCTCCGGTAAAAAAAGCAGAATCTCCTTATGGAAATACAAAGCAGGTAGCCGAAGAAATTTTAGCTGAGACAGCGGCATCCAATAAAAATTATAATATTGTTGCTTTAAGATATTTCAATCCGGTTGGAGCGCACAAAACTGCTTTGATTGGGGAACTGCCAATTGGTGTTCCTCAAAACTTAGTTCCTTTTATCACACAAAGCGCTATTGGAAAAAGAGGTCCTATAACTGTTTTTGGAGATGATTATGATACGCCAGACGGAAGTTGTATCAGAGATTATATTCATGTTGTAGACTTAGCTAAAGCCCACGTAGCAGCACTGAGGAGAATGGAAGAAGGGAAATCAGAGAATAATTACGAAGTATTCAATATTGGGACAGGAAAAGGAAGCTCGGTACTTGAAATTATAAAAGCTTTTGAAAGTTCTACTGGTGTGAAACTGGATTTTAAGATTGGCCCCAGAAGAACGGGAGATATCGAAAAGGTTTACGGAGATGTAAAAAAATCTGCTGATAAACTGGGATGGAAAGCAGAATTAGGTATAGAAGAGATGATGAGATCTGCATGGGAATGGGAAAATTATATTAATGAAAATCCGTTTTAGTTATGAGATTTGAGACTGATTTTAAATTTGATAAACACTCATAGATCATGTCTAATATCTTCAATCTGAATAAAAACATGAAAAAAATATTAATTACAGGAGGAGCCGGTTTTATAGGTTCGCATGTCGTTAGAAGATTTGTGACAACTTATCCGAATTATGAGATCGTAAATCTGGATAAGCTAACCTATGCTGGTAATTTAGCTAATTTGAAGGATATAGAAGATGCGCCAAATTATAAATTTGTAAAAGGAGATATAGTTGATGTAACTTTTATCAATGATCTGTTCGAGTCCGAAAATTTCGATGCAGTTATTCATTTAGCAGCAGAATCTCATGTAGACCGGTCAATTACAAATCCAACAGAATTTGTAATGACAAATGTTGTAGGAACAGTTAATCTTTTGAATGCTGCAAAGAATTTCTGGAAAGGTGATTATGATAAGAAGCGCTTTTATCATGTCTCTACAGATGAGGTTTACGGAACATTAGGTGAAGGAAACGATATGTTTACAGAAGAGACATCTTATGATCCGCACTCGCCGTATTCCGCTTCAAAAGCAAGTTCAGATCATTTTGTAAGAGCCTACCATGATACTTATGGACTAGATATCGTTATTTCTAATTGTTCTAATAACTACGGTTCTTATCATTTTCCGGAAAAATTGATTCCACTGTCAATCAATAATATCAAACACAATAAACCTATTCCCATTTACGGAAAAGGCGAGAATGTTAGAGACTGGTTATGGGTTGTAGATCATGCCAGAGCTATTGATGTGATTTTCCATGAAGCTAAGTCTGGGTCTACTTATAATATTGGTGGGCATAATGAGTGGAAAAACATCGACCTTATCAAGATTCTTTGTAAAATAATGGACAGGAAGTTAGGAAGAGCGGAAGGAGAATCTGAAAAACTGATTACTTACGTAACTGATAGGGCAGGACATGATTT
>NZ_JBEBVH010000126.1:0-11020 GCF_040392825.1 Pseudopedobacter sp. | reverse complement strand
TATGCGTAGACTCCGGCATTAGCGAGATAAAATCCCAGAAGGTATCATGTGCAGATGCTGCCTGTGGAATTTCATTATCAGGCTCGGGTTTTACCGCATGTACTAAATCCGGAAATTTCATTGCATCCTGAATGAAGAAAATAGGCATATTATTCCCTACCAAATCGAAATTGCCTTCCTGCGTATAAAATTTAACCGCAAATCCCCTTACATCACGAGCCAGATCGGTAGAACCGCGAGATCCTGCCACCGTAGAAAAACGTACAAAAACCGGAGTTTCTATTTCTGTATCGTTCAGAAACTGGGCTTTTGTAAATTTAGATAGCGATTTATATAATTTAAACACTCCATGGGCTCCAGACCCGCGAGCATGAACAACACGCTCCGGAATACGCTCATGGTCAAAATGCGTCATTTTTTCGCGGAATATGAAATCTTCCAGTAAAGAAGGCCCGCGCTCTCCCACCTTTAAGGTATGTTGGTCGTCATTAATCTTTACGCCCTGGTCGGTAGTCATCGGAGAATCCTCCGGATGCGCTTTATCAGGCTCTAAACTTCTTTGCTTATCGTTTAATGGTTGCTCATCCTCGTTTAATGTTACATTTTTTTTAGCCATGTTCTTGGGTTTTAAATGATTTATAATTCTTCCGCAGCTTCATAGTTCACATCATTTTCAGCAATTTCGGTCAACTGTAGGTCAGCAGTCTTTTCTTCGTCCAACGTTTGAGCCAATATCGACGCCACATGATCCAAACCCAATGTTTTTGCCAATTGAGCCAGTCCTCCATAGCTTGCAATTTCATAATGCTCTACCCGCTGCGAAGCAAGAATAATAGCTACATCCCGGGTTGCAGTGCCGGCATTTGTGCTTTCTATAGCTATTTCGCCTTCCTTTACCAACCCTTCCATGGCGTCACATTTTTTTGCTATCGCCTGCTCGCTCACTAAATCGAAAATCTCCTCCAACCGTTGCACATGTATCTTTGTTTCTTCCAGGTGTTTTTCAATTGCTTTTGCCAAAGCTGTCGATGCCGCAACACCAGCCATTTTGGGTAGCGTTTTTACCAGGTGATTTTCTGCCCAATACAAGTCTCTCAAATTCTCAAGAAACAATTCAAGCAAAGCCGAATATACCGGTCCTGTGCTTTTGGTTTTGAACTTTGGTTCTGTTCCTGTTTCGTTTTTCATAGTGCTTTATTTTTAGCTGTTTGTAGATATGTATAAAATAAAATGTTCCGTCAGTCCCTGGAAATCCATCCCTTAACCAAACTTTTCCACTGCGGATATGAGACCCCAATTTTTGCTGCCCAGCCTACAATGGCATTCCTCATGTTATCCAGACCATGCCGGGTATCCGTATTAGCTACTTCGTTACGACCGTGTTCTTCTGCAAATATTTTATTGCCAATCCGTTTTACCTGAAATGTCGATACGGCTTCATCCGTAAAAAAGTGAGCCGTATTTTCATCATTATTTTGTGGATTAGGCGCAGGTCTTGCTTTAAGGGTGATTAATTCTTTATTTTCCGATTTCTCTTCAGACAGTTCCTCTACTTTTACCCAATCGTATCCTTCTCCTGTCTGGGTACCGGGTCCCGGAATATCAATACGGAAATAATCCCCTTCTATTACCGGCCTGTTAACTTCCTGGCCCGAATAATCTGTCAGTTTAAATGCCGACATAGGCAATTCAGCAATTTTATACCACTCATTAACATTCAGAAAGCGGTTCTTAACAACCCGAAAAAAATCTATTGCCTCCTGTTCAGACGATAATTCAATCGTTTCCTCCGCATTGGTTTGTGAACCAACACGCTGCTGAGGAATTTTCTCTGTCCCAAAGTTTTCCTGTTCTCTGTTTTCCATAGAAATGATATTCGGTTAGAGCTTAAGGTGTAAGCACAACTTTTACACAGTCGTCCTCTTTCTTATCAAAAATTTCGTATCCTTTTGGTGCTTCGGCTAACGGAAGTACATGTGTTATAATATCATCCAAAATCACCTTTCTTTCATTAACCAGATTAATAAGCTCATCTATATATATCTGCACAGGTGCCTGTCCCTGTTTAATGGTAATTCCTTTATCAAACATTCTGTGCAGAGGGAAATTATCGTATGTAGATCCGTATACACCTACAATAGAAACAGTACCGGATCTTCTTACTGCTTTAAATGCGGTATCCAGCACTTTCATACTACCTTTTTCAAAATTCACAGTAGCCTTCAACTTATCTATCACACTCCTTTCGGGTTCAAAACCTACAGCATCTACACATACATCCGCACCTCTACCGTTCGTCATACTCCGAATCGCATCTACAATATCTACCTCATTTGGGTTTAGTGTTTCAACATTATTAACCTGTCTTGCTTTTTCCAATCTGTAATTAAGCGGATCAATAGCAATAACCCTGCTTGCACCTTTAAGCCAGGCTGCCTTCTGCGCCATTAATCCCACAGGGCCCGAGCCAAAAATGGCTACAACCTCGCCTCCTTTCAGTTGCGCCCAATCTATAGCAGACCAACCAGTTGGAAAAATATCTGTTAAGAAAAGTGCCTGACTATCGGTTAAACTTTCCGGAACAACACGCGGACCTATATCGGCATAGGGGACTCTTACATACTCTGCCTGCCCGCCGGAATAACCGCCGTATAAATCTGTATAACCGAAAAGTGCCCCACCTTTTTCTCCTGCCATATCGCCATTGGGGCCATAATGCTTATAGTTAGAGTTTTCGCAATGTGTTGGTGCCTGGTGGTTACAGAAAAAGCATTGGCCGCATGCAATAGGAAAAGGTACCACTACCCGGTCTCCCTTCCTCAGGTTAGTAATTGCTGAGCCTGTTTCTACCACAATGCCCATAAATTCATGTCCCATAATCATATTACTGGCCTGCGGAACCGCGCCGCTTAATATATGCAGGTCAGAGCCGCATATTGCAGTAGAAGTAACCCTCAGGATCACATCTCTGCTATCTTCAATTTTTGGATCTTCGACGGTGTCCACACGAATGTCGCCCGGTTTATGGAAAACTGCTGCTTTCATAGATAGATAATTTTCAGGTAGATGATGATTTATTGTCTCTCCACAAACTTGTGAAAAGTGCTGGTCTCGCCATTCTCTTTTTCATCCTGATAAAGAAAATCAAGCTTGTTATCGTCAAATTCTTTAAAGAAAGTATCCCAATCCAGCTCCTCAAAATTGTCAGAATCACTAAATTCGGGAAAATGTATTCTCAATACCCCGTCGCCCTCGTTTTCTCCGGTGCCTTTTATTCTTGAAGGTACACCATCCCTCTCTTCTACCCATTTTTTAATGGTCTCATGATCATGTGTTTGATTAGATGTGCTCATATCAATTATCGTTAATAGTTAATGACTCAGACTTATGGTTGTATATCCCTGTTATTCCTTTTTCTGATGGCGAAATACGACACCAGAACGATGACAAGAAATACAATTCCTATAATGATTGGAACCAGCATAATTATTATTTTAAATTAAAAACAGCGTTTTGCTACTAGTAAAGTTGTGGCCTTATACCAAGCAGATGAATGAAAGGAAACAATAATGATGCGAGGATACAGATGTTTATACGTGTTTTCAATACGTATAAACCCCGTTTTAGCTGGCAGAAAATACTGGTTGAGCACTCAATTCGAGAAATGCGTCGCATACCTCATCAGCTGTTGGATAATCTTTTGGTTCTTTATAAACGTTTTTTTTTATCCAGCTTATTACTTCATTTTTACTGGAAATACTTTCTTCCACACTATATTCCAATGCTTTAAATTTAGTCATCCATGGTTTATGCTGTGGGTTAGTTTGTGCATACAGCACAATAATGGGAGTTTCTACAGCTGCACCTAAATGAACGATTCCTGTGTTCACGGAAATCAGCATTCTCGACTGCTGAATTAAGCAGGCGGTTTCAGACAGAGATAAGCGCCCCGAAAAATCGTACACTTGGCCATGTAATTTGTCTGTAACCTGTTTTATTTCTGTAGAATCTTTATTGTCCCCGGTAAATAATAAGGGATAACCATGTAAGTCTATAAGCTGCTGGCATACCTGTATCCATCGGTCTAACGGATATTTTCTTTTCTCTTCCGATACGCCTATATGTACAACCAAATAAGAATTGCTATTTAAAGAAGCTTCCCTCAATAAACCGGAAACATATATCTCACACTCTGCCGGAATGCTTATTCTTATTTTTTTATCGCTAACTGTCGCTCCCATACTTTCTGCCAGTTTCAGATCCCGGTCTACCTGATGCAAAATTTCGCTATAAGGCTCTTTATCCGGAAGCCATTTATTCAGCAAATCGTAAGGGTTTTCTCTGCAATAGCCAATACGAAGAGGTATTTTCGATAGCCAGGCTATTAAAGCTGCTGGTAAGGGGTTCTGACTAAAAGTATTAAATATAATACAGCTATCGAAGTTACGCTCTGTAAGCTTCGCAATAAGAAGCAGAACTTCCTGCTGGCTCCCTGTTTCACTAACCTGTACCCAAGGCATATCAAAAACAATAACATCGTCTATTTCGGCTATCAAAGGAACTACCTTACTGCCCTTAGAAGATGTCAATACCGTAATTCTACAATTAAAAGATTCCTTTATGGCCCTTATAGCGGGCGAAGACATCAGCAAATCCCCAAAATTATCAGCTCTTAAACACAAAATATTTTTAATAGATTCCATCAGGATGCGTAAACCTCCGTTTTTATATTGTCTTGAATTCTCTTAATTGTACTGCTGGTAGACTTGTTATCCGTAAACGGAATAAGTTCTAAACGGCAGCCTATTTCGTCAATAATAACCTTTTCTGGCAGGTATTTGTAACTGTAATCTCCACCTTTTACAAACACATGCGGTTTCAGGGCTTTTATCAGTTGTATTGGTGTGTCGTCTCCCTTTTTTCCAAATGTCACAATGTAATCTATACTGGCCAGTCCATTAAGTACTTCTACTCTTTCCAAAAGGTTGTTAATAGGTCTTGCAGAACCTTTCAGACGCTTAATACTTTCATCATTATTAATGCCTACTATCAGGATATCGCCTTGTTCTTTGGCTTTAGACAGATATTTTACATGTCCGCAATGCAATATATCAAAGCAGCCATTTGTAAACACTATCTTCTTCCCTTCTTTTCGGTGTTTGGCCACCAATTTTCGCAGTTGCACAAGAGATAAATGTTTGGAAGAATTAACTAATTTTTCTTCTATATCTTCCGGAGTGCATATAGCCGTCTTTTTCCTTTTCTGGATAGCAGCATGCGCCGCATGCACCGCCAGCGCAATAGCATCATTCGCATTTGCACCACTTAGTACAGATAATAAAAAAGCCGAAATAAAACTGTCTCCGGCACCGCTTACCTGGGGAGCTACTACCTGCTCTACTTCGTAATGTGAGATAAAATCCGATTGCCCGAAATGTGCAATCCCATCCTTATCCATAGTCAATACAATATTTGCCGCTCCAGTTTGCGCTGCCAAAAGCGCTCCCCATTTCTTCACCTGCTCCTTACGGCTTTGTGCATATAGCTCGCCGGTAATCTTTAAAGCCTCCTGGTAATTGGGTTTAATAAAATCCGGTTTCAATATCCGGTATCTTTCATAAGACTTCGCATCTACCATCAATAGCTTTTTGCTTAATCTTTGCCATTCCAATAATTTAGAAATCACCCTATCTGTAATAACACCTTTGTTATAATCAGAAATTAAAATCGCATCACAAGATTTATAGGCATTTTCAATATGCTTTATCAGGCGAGCTTCCGTTGCAGCATTTATCTTAGAATCCGTTCCCTCATCAAACCTAACAATTAGCTGACTTTCAGAAGAAATTCTAGTTTTAATTATAGTCTTTCTTGAAACATCTGCTATTAAATATTTATCTGCTATACCTGAGGTTTTTAACAAATGCAGGGCTTCTGTTAAGGCCCCATCTTTACCTGTTACCGTACAGAACATCACCTTAGCTCCTAAGGCGCTTAAATTAGCAGCAACATTGGCAGCACCACCCAAACAAGTATGTTTTTCATGAATATCTATAACCGGAACACTCGCTTCCGGAGCTATTCGCTGACAATTTCCATGAATATATTTATCTATCATGAAGTCGCCTATAAGAAGAATGCGTTTCTTGTTAAATTTCCTGACTATATTCAAAAGTTCCCTGTTCATCTCCTTTAAGTTTATACTGATAAGAAATATGTAATGAGGCTTCTAAAAAATTAGACGATATCCAGTTGGGTATCCTGTTCAGATTGCCATTTACCTGCCATTGGTCTTCATTTCCGTTGTCTATCAGTAAAGATTTACAACCGGCGGCTTTACCGGCTTCTATATCGTCCAGAATATCTCCAATCATCCAGGATCTCGACAAATCTATCCGATGGTCTCTTGCAGCGGTTAGAATAAGCTGAGGATTCGGTTTTCTGCAATTACATTTAAGTACATATTTGGAAACTGTGCCTTCTTCCGAATGCGGACAATAATAAAACCCCGAAAGATTGATACTTCTCTGGTCAAACAGCTGTCTAATTTTCTGTTCTACCCCAATCAGATCTTCTTCCTTAAAATACCCTTTGGCAATACCTGCCTGATTGCTGATGATAATAAAAAGATATCCCAGCTTGTTTAACAGTTCCAGTCCCTCCAAAACGCCCTCACTCAATGTAATTAAATCCGGGTTTACGTTATATGGAATATTAGGGATTATGGTTCCGTCTTTATCCAGAAAAATGGCTTTATTAGCTTCCATAATCTTTATATTTTTGTTGTGATTTTAAATAATTACGTTGTCCATTTACACTCAGACTTGTATAAGTAATATTTAAAGGTTTTATTGAATTCTCCAGACGTTCTTCGGCAACTACATTTTGCTCTATTATAGTACAAAGCTGGTGTACAATATGTAAATGGAGTTCTTGAATACGCTGGGTGCTTTTAGACGGAATAATGATATTATATTGCGAATGTCTGGCCGCCATTCCCCCATCTTTACCCAGCATGCTAATCGTAATTAATCCATTCTGTTCTGCCATATCAATAGCTTTAAGAATATTGTCAGACTGGCCGCTTGTACTTAAACAGAATAAAATATCCCCTCTTTGTCCATAGGCTTCTACCTGTCGGGCAAAAACATCGTCATAACCAAAATCGTTGGCCCACGCTGTTAAGATAGCTGTATCTGCGTTAAGTGAAATAGCCGGCAATCCTCTTCTATGGCTCACTTCAAACCGTCCTACCAGCTCTGCCGTAAAATGCTGACTCTCCGCAGCACTTCCACCATTGCCGCAAACCAGAATTTTCTTTCCGGACAATAAAGCATTGCTCATTATAGTCCCTGCATTGTAAACGTCTTCTGCTATTGCGCGGGCCGAATATTTGAAAGTTGCCGCAGCCTCCATAAAGGCTTCTTTTAACGGGTCTAAAAGATTTCTGCCCTGATGTTTTTCCTGCAAAACATTTTTGTACAGGCCAATAACCTGGTCGGCTATATGGCACCACTTAAATTTCCGCACATACTTTTGTGCAAAATCACCCATCCTTTTCACCAGCTCCGGCCGGTCAGTTAATACCTTAATTTTATCGGCAAGCGCCTCCGGGTCCGAAGGCGGAACCAGAAAACCCGTTTTGCCATCCAGAACAGAATATTTTATACCGCCAACATTGGCTCCTATAACCGGTGTACCGCAAGACATTGCCTCTAGCGGAGTAATTCCAAAAGGCTCATACCAGGGTGTCGTCACAAACACATCTGCAGCACTATAATAGTATTTTAAGAGGTCTCGTTCTTTTCTGCCGGCAAAAAGTACCACTTTTTCCAGCCCCAAACTTTTCACCAGGTCTTTCAGTCGGTCTATTTCCTGATAGCCTTGTTTTTCCTCTTTTTCGCCGCCAACTACAATCAGCTTATATAAGTTCTCACCTGCTTGAAGTTCAGACATGGCTTTAATAACATTGTCTATACCTTTTCTTGGCACTATACGTCCCAGTTGCAAAACAATTTTCTCGTTTTCGCCAATATTCAGCAATGTTCTGGCTGTTTGTTTCCTAATCGGATAAAAATCTGCCGGGTTAAAGCCACAGGCTATTACAGGAACCTTAGCTTCTTCCGCCCCGTATAGTGTAATCAGGTCTTCCTTATCTTGCGGACATTCGGCTATAACCGCATCGGCATATTTAATAATCTGCTGCTCTATAGCTACCCTTTCCTCCGGAAACCTGTCGTTTTCCTTCTGGAAAGTTTTGCGAATATGCCCCAATGCATGGAAAGTAATTACAAATGGTATTTGCAAACGCTGCTTTAACTGCATTGCTACCAGACCAGACATCCAGAAATTTGCATGAATAAGCTGATATTGCAAATCCTCCTGACAGATAAAATCTTCCATTTGCTGCCTGAATTCAGTCATATAAACAAAAATGTCTTCTTTTGGAATAACTTCTGCCGGCCCGGCATCTACTAATATCACCCTAACTCCCTTACAGAATTGAGTGATTTGAGCAGACTCACCATCTTCTCTTCTTGTAAAAACATCTATTTCATACCCTTTTTGAGCTAACTGTCTCGCTAATTCTGCAACATAGACATTTTGCCCTCCACTATCCGTTCCCCCCAAAGAGGCCAAAGGCGAAGCATGTTCGCTTATAAATGCAATTTTGTTTTTCATGGTAGGTGATTTTATTGAAAACTAGCTTGTTTACTTACTGAAACTTCTGAAAATAATTCTTCCCAATCGCGGGTAAATCTCTTGATATCAAAACGCTGTTCTGCGTATTGCTTAGCATTGGCTCCCAATTCCAACGCTTTTGTTTTATTTTCTATAAGCATGTTCATACAGTCAATTAAAAAAGAGACGTCAGTATGTACATAGCCATTATATCCATTCTTTATAACATTTGGCATTTCTGTGGTTGCCAAACCAACTATAGGCATCCCTATGGTCATGGCCTCGCATACTGCCAGTCCCAAACTCGTATACCTTATGGGATTAAAGAAGAACCGGTATCTGGAGATAAATTCGGGCAACTGAGGATGTAACACCTCTCCAAGGCCAAAACCTTTTGTTCCCATACCAACCAAATCTACAGGCACTTCTTTCTGTACTTTTTCAAAGAGGTCAAATCCCAGTAAACGCCCCCTCTGTGGCAAATTATTAATGACAACAATTCCTTTGTTAAGTTCGCCGGTATAGCTCGCCGTAGCAGGCATTACACCATGCTCTATTACCCTTACATCGGGTACCAGCGAATGCCACATCAGCTTATTAAAATGCGTAACATGAACCAACGTTACATCATTATTTTTTACAGGATGCACCTCGTTCGTCGGATGCCCCCACGGCGGATCATGCTCCAGATAAACCTTAGGTAACGCCCGCTGCGCTTCAGATAAAATTTCGTATTGGTCTACAAAATAGTTCTCGTCGGCCTGAAATAACAGCACATCAAACTCTAAATTTTTCACTTCCTCAGCTTTTACCTCTATCACATTGCTACCAAAAGGGAATGTATTTCCTCTGCCGCAATACCTGTCGCTTTTCTGATTGTTTACCGGAATGAAAATATCATAGTTCCCCTGCGATAAGTAAAACAAATAGCTACCATGTATGTGCCAGGTAAAAATTCGCATTCGCTTCCCGGTCGAGAACAAAAGTTTAGTCGTGTCAAAATCGGTTTGATGTGTCATGTTTCTAATTGTTGTGCTAAAAATTTTAAATTACTCCTCGTCTTCGTCTTCTTCGTCTTCAAGGTCTGTGTCTAAATCGTTTCCGCGATAATAGTCGGCGTCGCTACCTCTAATCTGATCGTCGGCATCTTCAGTATCCAGATTTTCCACATCAGCATCTGTTGGCGGCTGTTTTTGAGTCCCCGAATCCGATTCTTCGTTTTCGCCCCCCATTTCGTCAAACTCATCAGAGTCTAATCCTAATTGTGATCCTCCTGACGGATTTGATCCTGCTTCATCATTATCCCGATCAGGATTTGATTGAGGATTGGCATTGTCCTGGTCTAATTCATTTTCAGCATTTGAATTTTGCCTTCTTTGTTCTTCTAAATTTTCTGTGTTTTCCATGGCATTGTTGATTTAATTTTTTAAAAATCGATTAATTATGATTCGTATTTGAATAAACATGACCTTATTTAGAATGTTCGTTTGTATAATACCTGTTTTCCCGAAAGATTATACTTGTTTAAGAAGCGTATAAATACCCAAAAAGAAAATTGAATACCTGTTAAGTGCGCTTTACATTTTTACATGGATTATTTGGCATATCATTGGCACGATTTCCTCATATCAAATCTTATGCTATGAAAAAACACAACATTATTGCACTGCTAATAGCTGCATTCACAATGCAGGCATGCCAAAATTCAAAGAGTGGAGCTAACGATAACCAATCAGAATCCGACACATTAAAAGAGTCTACCGTTCTCATGAACGAAAGCAGCCTGGAAGGCGATGCGGCATTTTTTGCTAAAAAAGCTGCTACCGGTGGCTTAATGGAAGTGGAAGCCGGAAAAGTAGCAATGGAAAAATCTAAAAACGCATCGGTTACCGACCTTGCCAAAATGATTGTTTCTGACCATACAAAAGCCAATGAAGAGCTAAAAGGCCTTGCCTCAGAGAAAAAAATAGTTTTACCCGCAGAACTGGATTCAGACCAAAAGTCACATCTGGATAAGCTAAAATCCCTAAGTGGTAACGAATTCGATCAGACTTATTTAAATATGATGAGCGAAGATCACCGCAAAGATATCCAGATGTTCGAAGATGCTTCCAAAAACTTAAGAGATAAAGATGTAAGAAACTTTGCCTCAAAAACACTCCCCGTATTAAAGAAACACGCCGAAGCAGTTGATAGGATAAAACTCAAATAACCAGTACTCCTACTATTCAATCGACTGCACAGAACGAGACCTGTTACCGAACAGGAATCTCGTTCTGATGGCTTAAAGTAAAATAACAAATTTCAATAACCTTCTATTTTTTACGCTTAAGACTTC
>NZ_JBEBVH010000125.1:0-11022 GCF_040392825.1 Pseudopedobacter sp. | reverse complement strand
CGTAAATGGCGCATCGGCATAAAAATCTTCATATAATTTGTCTGCTTGCTCCAATGTCAGATCTGTTTCCAGATAAATTGACGCCATGATTCCACGAGCAAAGTCGCCTCTATAAGGGATAAAGTTGATTGCTTTATCGAAGTTTGGTTGCAACTGATTTAAGCTTTCGCCTATCTCATTCAAATGCTGATGTTCAAAAGCTTTATAAACTGAAAGGTTATTATTTCTCCAGCTGAAATGACTCGTTGCTGTTGGCTTTTGTCCCGCACCGGTAGATCCCGTTGTAGCAGCTATATGCACTTCATTGTTCAATTTTCCAGCTTTTGCTAAGGGCAATAATGCCAGTTGTATACATGTAGCAAAACAGCCCGGATTGGCGATGTTATGAGCTTTCTTGATTGCTTTTTTGTTCAGTTCAGGCAAACCGTAGATGAAGGCCGAAGGCTCAACGCCTAAAGCTGAAGGCTGATTTTCCTGTCCATTGCTTTCTGCTTTGGGCCTTAAGCTTTTGGCTTTTAAACGGAAGTCTTGTGACAAATCAATAATTTTGATATTATCATTGAACTTATTGGCTTCCAAAAACTTTCTCGCATCACCGTGACCTACGCAAAGGAACAGGACATCTATATCCTGCGAAAGCGCATCGGTGAATCTTAAATCTGTATCGCCAAATAAATCAGTATGAACATCTGAAATTAAATTTCCGGCATTACTGTTACTGTGTACAAAAGCTATCTCTACTTTTGTATGATTCACCAATATTCTTAAAAGTTCACCCCCGGTATAACCGGCACCTCCAATAATTCCAGCTTTAATTTTTTCCATTTTTTAATTGTTTGTTGATAGTCGTTCGTTAGAACTTACTGTTCTAAACTAAACCTCTATATAAACCTAATTCTGCATCCGGTGCTTTAAGCTTTTAGCCTTTTGCTTCATTTACTTTATGCCATATAGACACCTGATTACCAAATATTTTAGAGAAACCTTTCACATCGTCACCAGTATAACCTTCGTTCATTTCTCCGTAAGTTCCGTATTTGCTGCTCATTAAATCATGATCAGACTCTATTCCTTCAACCACAAATCGGTATGGATATAACTGAACATAAACTTTTCCGGAAACGGTTTTCTGCGAGTTTATGAAGAAAGCTTCGATATCTCTCATCACCGGATCGTGAAACTGCCCTTCATGCATCCAGTTTCCATAAAACATTGCCAATTGGTCTTTCCAGGAAAGCTGCCATTTGGTTAATGTATGTTTTTCCAGAGCATGGTGTGCTTTAATAATCACCACTGGAGCAGCTGCTTCAAAACCTACACGACCTTTAATACCAATTATGGTATCTCCAACATGAATATCTCTCCCAATTCCGTAAGGAGCAACAATATCTTGCAAGGCTGAGATGGCTTCTGTCGGATGGTTATATTTTGTTCCGTTAACTGCAACCAATTCGCCTTTTACAAATTCCAACTCTACCTCTTCCTGACCGGTTTTGGTTATCTGAGTAGGCCACGCCTCTTCTGGCAAAACACCTCTGGAAGATAGCGTTTCTTTCCCTCCAACAGAAGTTCCCCAAATACCTTTGTTAATCGAATATTTAGCTTTTTCAGCATTGATATTCACACCATGTTTATGCAAATATTCAATCTCAGCTTCGCGGCTTAATTTTAAATCGCGTATTGGTGTAATGATTCCCACTTTCGGAATCAGGATGTTGAATATCATATCGAAACGTACCTGATCATTGCCAGCTCCTGTAGAACCATGCGCAACAAAATCTGCATTGATTTCCTTAGCATAATTAGCAATTGCAGTGGCTTGTGTTACACGCTCTGCACTTACAGATAGTGGATAAGTATTATTCTTTAATACATTACCAAAAACCAGATATTTTAAATAGTCGTCATAATACCCTTTTACCGCATCAACTGCATGATGAGAAGCAACACCCAAGCTATAAGCCCTTTCTTCTATATCTTTTAATTCCTGATCAGAAAATCCACCAGTATTTACAATTACAGAGTGTACTTCTAAATCTAAATCTTTAGACAAATAGATACAGCAAAATGAGGTATCTAAACCTCCACTAAAAGCTAAAACTACTTTTTTCTTCATCTTTATATTATGCGTTTTGGGTTCTAAACAAATTAACAGTTACCATTTTTAAAGAGTTACGAAGCTTAGCTTCTATACGCTCTAATAAAGTGGCTTTTTTGGTGATTTTTTTTAAGCGTTCTTCCTCCTGAATTCTCTTGTCTTCAGGATCGTAGAGCATAGCAGTACACATACAGTTTTGTCTGCCCTTGGACATTAAAATGTCGTAATTTACACAACTTTGGCAGCCTTTCCAAAAGTTTTCGTCTTGTGTAAGCTGCGAATAAGTCACCGGCTCATAGCCTAATTCAGAATTAATCTTCATTACCGCCAAACCTGTAGTCAGTCCAAAAATCTTGGCATCAGGATATTTCGTTCTCGAAAGCTCGAATATCTTAAATTTAATCGCCTTAGCTAATCCAGCTTTTCTGTAGATTGGATTTACAATTAAACCCGAGTTGGCAACAAATTCTCCGTGGCTCCAGGTTTCAATATAACAAAAGCCTGCCCATGTGCCATCTTTGTGCAAAGCAATTACCGCCTTACCTTCCAGCATTTTATTGGATACATATTCCGGTGAACGCTTGGCGATTCCAGTTCCTCTTACTTTCGCAGAGGCCTCCATTTCGTCAACAATAGTTTGCGCAAAACCTACATGTTGAACTCCGGCAACAAGAATATTAAAATCGTTAATGTGCATTTTTAAAAATCGATAAATCCATCGAAGGGATTTTAATCAGTAAATAAAAAGTTGATTTAAAAACTGTTTACAACAAACAGAAAAAGCACAATTGAGATATTACCAGTCTATTAAGACCTGGTAACAAAAAGAGGTCTTCGTCGCAATATGCGTATAGATGTATAAATTTCAGAAAGCAACACCTGAAAGCTTACCGTTTTCTCAACAGTATAACCCTTAGAAATATTTAAAAGCAGTTGTTTCATTTTCATTTATCCATCAGACACTTAAGGCCGATTTTGAGATGCAAAAGAGCGTATTATTTTCATTAAATACAATAGGCTTATTAAATTATTAAAAAAAATAACATTCAGATGCTTTTTAGATTTTGTCTACCCATAAAAAATATCATTTCAGCGACAGCATTACTAATGAGGTAAAATACCATAAGTATTTCTAATTTAAATAGTCTTTCTTAAGCTGGGAAAACCGTAAACTATAGACCTGCCTTTGATCCGAAACACCCATAATACGATACAAATCAGACAGTTGCCCGGAGAGATCTATATCGTAAATAAGAAAATTGGGATTACTAATAATTATTTTTTCTGCCTCTTTTAAATCTGAAAGCGCTAAAGAAAAATTTCCTTCTTTAACTTTTAATTTTGATATCATCAAAAGGCATTTCAATTCATCTTCTTTAGATTTCATCTTTTTTGCAAGTTCTCTGGCTTGTAAAAAAAACCATAATGCTTCCGTTCTTTTTCTCATGGCCAAATAGTTTTTACCTAATTGATAATAAGCCTGCATTTCCGACCATCGGTCTGCCAAACGAAAACTTTTCATCAAAACCCTCTTCAGCAACATGTCTTCTGCTTCTTTGAATTGATTATTTTCATAAAATAAATTTGTTTGCCAAAACAAGCTGTTAATCAGTTTCGGTTCCTGCTTAATATGTTCATAAGCTTTAATTGCAAGCGAGTTATTCTGAAATGCTGTTTCTTTTTGCTGCTGCACAAAAGCCAGTTTTGAAAGGATTGTTGCAATAGTTGCTGCCTCGAAATCTTTCCGCTTCAATTGATATATAAACAAAGCAGCTTCTAGCTTCTGTCTGGCAAAGCTAATTCTTAAATTTAGAAAATCTTCAATAGCCAAATATTGTAACAAAGTAGCTTTGTTTTCTAAAAAGACTGGCAACGAATAAAATGTGAGTCGTTCTGAAATTGAGTGGAAATTATATTTATTGTTTAGCGATCCGAAATAGCTTAGGTATATATTTAAGGTCAAGGGCTTTACCTGGGGGGAAGAGATCTCTAAATTTAAAACTTCGATTTCATCCGCCAAAAGCGAAATACCATCTTCTTTATTAAAAAGAGAATCTAAAAATAACTTACCTCCAGCCGTATTTCTGAGATCTATCTCTATAGAAAAACACATCTTTCCCGAAAACAAGAATATGATAAAGAAGTATATGGCTTTCTTAAATGGCATATATCAAATTTACAGGAAAGATAGATAAAAGAAAAGCTGCCTTTCAGCAGCTTTCTTATTTATTCCAATCCTTTCAAATACTTTATACTCCTGCTAATACTCTCAAAAGGATCTATTTCGAAATTTTCCTGTTCAACTATGGCGTATTTCAAGCCGGCTAATTTAGCCTGCTTTAATATTTTCTTATAGTCAATTGTTCCATTTCCGATTTCTGTATTCTTAGTCTCATCCGATTTACGGATATCTTTAATATGCCACATAGTAAATCTACCACAATGGTCTTTAAAGAATTGTTCAATATTCTGTTTTGCTCTTATCGCCCAATATAAATCAATTTCGAACTCCATTTCAGTAGGTTTTAATTCTTTCAACAGAATATCATATCCTGTTTTTCCGCCTAAATCTTTAAATTCAAAATCATGGTTATGATAAGCCAGTTTTATACCCGATTTTTTAAAAATCTCGGAAACTACCTTTAGTCTTTCCGCCAGTTCTTTAACTTTCGCTTCTGATTTAAAAACACTACGGTTTATATAAGGAAAGATAATATACTTTTGACCAAGCGTTTTTGCTACCGTAATATAGTCTTCTATGACATCATAATCTATTCCTTTTTCCAGAAAGCCAAACTCATAATGTCCTCCATAAGTTTTCAGTTTATATTTGTCTAATAATTGTTTGAAATTCTTAGGACTTAATCCCCAAAAACCTGTTTGTTTTGAATACCCATAAGGTTCCACAAAAGAATATCCAGCTTTAGCGACCTTTGAAATTACGTCTTCTACACTTCGTTTTTCAAACTCGCCTCTTAACGAATATAATTGCAAACCATACGCTCGTTGCGAAGCGTTAGCAATAGATACTGCACTCAACAGAACCAGCATAATTAGAGATATTAAAGCAGTTTTCTTAAGCGCATTTATTTTCATTCGCATAAAAAACTACTTAACGGTTAAAATATACTTCACCATTTCTTCGGCTTCTTTCTTATTCATTTGAGGATGCGGTGCCATTGGGATTTGTCCCCAAACTCCTGACCCTCCTTTGATAATTTTACCTGCCAATAGGGTGATATTTTTTGAATTAGACGGATATTTTGCCGCAATGTCTTTATAAGATGGTCCTACTAATTTGTTCTTCTCGGTATGACAAGCTTTACAATCAGACTTTAAAATTAATTGTTTTCCAGCAGGTTCGTCTTTATCCTGTGCATTTACAATAGAAGAAATTCCTGCGCATAATAATAGCGCAATAAGTTTATGTTTCATTTTAATTTAGTTTTTATGGATTTAAATATACAGGATCTCCTTTTTTATATGAAACGCATGCATCATATCTTCCCGGCACTTCTTCATACCTTAATTGTTGCGTCGCTCCAATTTCTGAAGTAAAATATCCCATTAGAGTGAGTTCTTTCATTAACCTGAAATAATGCACAGGCTGGCCGGACTTCCGTACCTTTTGGTGTTGCTTTTGATCTGTATCTAATTTTATCAACAACTCTTTCCGTTGCGGAGCAGTACATGAGATAAAGGTAGTATTAAACATGGTTGTCGCCTCTTCGTCTATTTGTTTAATGCCTTTTATAAAAACATTCCTATCTCTGGCCGTATAACAATCCGTTATCATTAAAGCCATAAATTCACCAACTTTGGCTGCTTTTGCTCCGGGTGTATCAGTTTGGGGGATAATGGTATCTGCTATCTCATCTAAAAGCAGAATGTCTTTTGCTGAAAAAATATCATTCACTTTAATAGCAATACCCCCGCTTAATTTAGACGCCGCAAACAGCTCTTCGCTTATTACAGTTGTACCTAATATGGCTGCTACTGCCGCAATGGCATCTCGCCTGTTCATTTTCATTTTTTATATTGATAATTTAAAGCCGTCTCTGTAATCCCTCTTTATAAATTGGTTAACTTCGTCGAAATTAGTTACTCTCATATTCGCATCATCCCAGATTAATTTGATATTTCTTCCGGGATAAGTTGCCTTACCATCTTTAACTACCTGAACGTCATGCGCTCTTATAGCAAGATTAGCAATTAATAAAGACTCTGTAAGTGAGGCTGCTGTTTCAAACGGAGAGCTTACTTCTTGCTTTCCATAACCAGCAATACAGGCATCTACCCATTGTTTATAATGGCCGTTTGTACTACCTTCAACTCTCTTTTTAGTTTCGGGGACGTTAACTTCCAGATTTCTAGAAACAGGTAATAATCTTGGATTCTGATTGTATGTCCCGCACATCATTTTACCTTTTGTTCCAATAAATAAAGTTCCGTTTCCGCCTCCAAAATTGTCTCCTGCATCTAATTCTTCCGGTCTTTCTGGTTTTATTCCGCCATCCATCCAATGCAATTTAAGTTTTGTTTTGTTTGTTGGAGTTTCTTTGAAAGTTAAGATTACGTGGCTGGAGGGAGGGCAACTTTCGGGAAAATAACCACGTTTAAACTCGTCTACATAAACAGTTCCTACACTTGCTTCTACATGAGTGGGACTTTGTAAATTAAGTACCGAGCAAGGAGCATCCAATAAATGGCATCCCATATCTCCCAATGCTCCTGTTCCAAAATCCCACCATCCTCTCCAATTAAAAGGTACCAACTTTTCTACATAGTCTCTATTTTTTGCTGTCCCCAGCCATAAATCCCAGTTAAGCTCTTTAGGAACTTGTGCGGGAGATTTCGACCATGGAATACCTTGTGGCCAAACAGGCCTATCTGTCCAGCAATAAACAGTATGGATATCTCCCAGCAGTCCGGCTTCATACCATTCCTGCATTTTTCTAAGTCCATCATTAGATGAACCCTGATTACCCATTTGAGTTATTACCTTATATTTTTGAGCAGCCTGTTTCAGCACTCTGGCCTCATAAATATCATGTGTTAATGGCTTTTCGACAAATACATGCTTTTTTAACTGCATTGCTCCAAGAGCAATTACTGCATGATTATGATCAGGAGTTGATACACAAACCGCATCGAATTTTTTACGCTCTTTTTCAAAAAGCTCTCGCCAATCGTGATAATATTTAGCTTTAGGGTGTTCTTCTCTTGTCTTTGCGGCTCTTCTATCATCCACATCACATAAATGGGAAAGTACTGCATTTCCAGAATTGTAGATATTTCTCAGATTAGAATAACCTTTTCCTCCAATACCAACTCCCGCGACATACAACTTATCGCTTGGTGCTAAAAAATTTTTACCGCCCAGAACATGCCTGGGAACTATGGTAAATGTAGCTGCAGCAACAAGCCCCGATTTTAGAAATTTCCTACGTGATGAGTTATTTTCAAAATGTTCCATTGATTTATAAATTGAACTTGAAAATAGCAATTTATGTTAAAATAATTCTGTTAAATAAAAAAAAGAGAATTAAAAAGTCTACGTTCTCTATTTTTAAAGGAAAGTTTCTCCCTTATTTGCTTTCGATAAACATAAAAGTTCGCTTGTTTATTAATTCTGGTAAAACAAATTATAATTCTAATACTTTGCACTTTGTTTTGGCCATTTATTTACAGAACTATATCTTGCTTTTATTTAAATTTTATGTATTCCCTGATATACTTTACCAAATCTATCGGTTATTTTTATTTTAAGATTAGTGACCTCTGGATCTAAATGCGCCATAAACAGGTGATCTGTACGCTTAGGCTCTACCCATGATCTTATTTCCGGTAATTTATCTCCCTTATATAATCTCACTGTTAATGGATCAAAGCCTTTTGTCTGCTCCATCTCTCCCATAAATTTATCATTCCCCCACCATTCAACTTTCCACTCTTTATCCCAATTCCATACATTTACAATCAATCTTTTTTGAGCTGTTAATTCCTGAATATCATAGCTGTATTGATGATGAGCATCAAATCCAGTAGATTTATAATACCAGGTCAGATCGTTCCCATTTACTTCATAAACGCCATAGCCTCTTGGAGTTCCATCTCCACATAATGGCCCGGACCACCAAGCTCCACATACTGTTCCATGTACGTGTTCATACACACCATATTTTTCGTAATTGTTATTATAGTGAGTATGTCCAGACATAACATGGACTTTTCTTCCTTCTAAAATGCTGTACAATTCGTCTCTGTTTTTTACGGAGTTATGTACCGGAATATGAAGACCAATAACAATTAAATAATCTTTAGGTACATATTCTAAATCTTTTCTTAGCCAATTTAACTGTTGTTCTACAATGTAACCATCATAGTCTCTTTCGGTACCCAGATAACGTACATCATCTAACACGACATAATGTGCTTTTCCTCTATTAAAAGAATAATAAGTTGGACCATAATTTAATTTAAAACTACGGTCTGAAGTATCATCACCTCCTTGCCTGTAATCCATATCATGATTACCTAATGCCTGAAAAAAAGGTATTCCCATTCTTTTCACCGCTTCTATGTAGTCTGGTATCAACTTATGGTTATCCCAAACGATATCACCTACGGTTATTCCATGAACAAGAATATCTTCTCCCATGCCCTTTACAAGATTCTGCACATCCGGTACAGATGTTTCAAGCATTTGCTTTACATCTGCTTTTGTTCTTACCTGAGGATCTGCCCAAACAATAAAATGATGTTTTGTATCGTTTTTTTTAAGCTTCTTTAGTTTAAAATGATATTCATTTCTTGATCCAAGATTCTCGTATTGTTTTGCAAGATTTCCATTGTCAACTGTAAAATCATATCCTGATGGAGTACTTAAAATAATAAATTCTGATTTATCTGTCAGTTGAATACTATATCTTCCTTTTGTATTTGTTGCAACTACAGAGAAACCATCAGAAATTACGACGTTCTTTAATGGTTTTCCATTACTTGTTACAGTGCCTGAAATTTTATTATTGTGTTTTAAGTTGGTAAACGCTTTTGATTTAAGACTAACGGCCATACCGCCAGCCAGAATACCAAAGGATTGTATGAAACTTCTTCTCTGCATATCAATAAATTACTTTTTCAAATTTCCTTTCTTTTACAAGATTGGTTAGTTCTTATATAGAATATATCTTACGATTTTAACTCATAGACAGTACAAAATCTTTCGGTCTGTTCATAGTTTCAGTATAAACATTCCCAAATCTGTCTGTTACTTTTATTAAGACTGGAGTACTGGCATTAGAAGCTTTAGCTTTAAACATGTGTGCTGTTTTTCCCGTAACAAAATCTTCGGTTGGCTCAGCAGCTGCATTTAGCCGAAGCGCTTCATAAGAGACAATGTGCAGAGGATCTAAAACTTCTACTCTGGTTACTATTAACGGCACATTATTCTCAAATAATTCTACACTCCATCGTTTATCATATCCCCAAATATTTACCAGTATCTCGTTGTTAGTATTTGCATTAGCATATTCCCCTGCATAAGGTTTCAAAGCTGCATCGGTTGAGTTAGGCGCAAATTTGGCTGCAGTGATATGAACTTTGTTTAAATCATAAGCTCTAAACTGATATTCTTCTTTATACCCGATAGATTTATAATGCCATTGGTAGTTCTTTCCATTGAATTTCCAAATTCCATAACCTCCCGGTGCGCCATCTTTACAAATATGATTACCTGCATATCCGTTCCTTCCTGTCCACCACCATGTTGCGCAAATAGCTCCGGAATTATGTTCCATTATATTGCTATTATTTTCATAAGCATAACAAACATGCGTATGTCCGGTAATCAGATTAACATCTGTAAAACCATTTAGTGCTCCTACTAATTCAGAAGCGTTACTTAATCTAAAAGAGCTTGTTTCATTTCCGTTTGACAGCTTGGGGCTGTTATTCAATTGGATATGCATAGCAACGACTATGGGAGTTGATTTATCTGCTATCATTTCCAGATCTTTCTTTAACCAGGCCATTTGCTCCGCTACTACGACAGCATTGTAGTTTCTGCTACCAACAGTTCCTTGTGTTCCACCTGTATTGATATACTGTATATTATCTAATACGATATAATGCACCTTACCGAGGTTGAACGAATAATAAGTAGGTCCTAAGCTCTTTCTAAAAGCTTCTTCGGCCTGCCAGTCACTATTAATATATGGATCGTTATCATGGTTCCCCATGGTGTGAAAAACCGAGATCCCCATATCTTTGACTAGACTGAGGTATTGAGTAAAACTGTATTTATTGGAATACCAGTAACCATCCCATGTCATGTCACCTAAAGTAAGGCCATAAACCTGGTATCCCTCATTACGGTATTTTGCTATACTTTGTGCGGCATCGCGAAGAAAGCCATTTTGAAACTGCGATACATCATTATTTCTGTTTGCCAGGTGCATATCGCCCAAAGCAAGCACTACATGTTTTTCGTTGTCTACGGGTTTTAGTTCAAAACTGATTGTCTCAACAACATTACTCCCAGATTCAAAGTGTTTATAGAATACGGGTAATATTCCAACAGAAGTACTTACCTCATATCCTCCGGGAACCGAGACAAAGACAAAATCTTTTGTTTTCTTTGAAGGCAGGTAGTAAATACCATTCTGGTCTGTTTGAGTAACCTCTGTCCCATCTGACACTACAACACCAGCTAGGCCCAATCCCGCAGCGTATACCATTCCTTTAACAGTCATACCTGTCTTGTCGGGTATATATATTTCTACCTGGGTATCACCAAGCACCATGTTTTTATCCGATCTTGTAACAGAAACACGATAGCTGCCCCATGCAAAAGCCTCAGGTATAACAATAGTACAGCCTGTTTCCGATATGGATTTGACGTTAAGAATAACATTATTACCATT
>NZ_JBEBVH010000124.1:0-11026 GCF_040392825.1 Pseudopedobacter sp. | reverse complement strand
AATTACTATAGATGTTGCTTATAAATATTTCCAGACAGATAAAAGAAAGTTCATTATAGCAGATACACCAGGCCATATTCAATACACAAGGAATATGGTTACCGGTGCATCTAATGCCGATTTAGCTATTATTCTGGTAGATGCCAGAAAAGGAGTGATTGAGCAGACTATTCGCCATACTTATTTAGTTTCTTTGCTGGGTTTAGAACATGTTGTTCTTTGTGTGAACAAGATGGATATGGTAGATTACAGCGAAGAAGTGTTTAATAATATTAAAACAGCTTACGAAGCGCTTATAGCAAAAGTAAATGTTAAACATGTACATTACTTACCTGTAAGTGCTTTAAGAGGAGATAATATTGTAAGCAAATCTACCTCTACTCCCTGGTATGACGGCTTGCCTTTATTAGATTACTTAGAAACCGTACCTGTAAGAGAAGAAGATAAAACTTTGCCAGCAAGATTTCCTGTTCAATGGATTATCAGACCTCAGACAGCAGAATTACCAGATTACAGAGGTTATGCCGGTAGAGTAGCAAGCGGTTCTTTTAAGGTAGGAGACAGCGTAAAAGTTCTTCCAAACGGGATGCGTTCTAAAGTAGAAAGAATTGAAACTTATGACGGAGATTTAGAAATTGCAGAAGAAGGCCAGTCTGTAACCATTCATTTAGCTGATGATATTGACATCTCTCGCGGAGATATCATTTCTGAAGTAGACAGGCTGCCAATGTTAAGCAACCAGATTGAAGCAGATATTTGCTGGATGGATACCAGAGAATTGGATACTTCTGCTACCTATTTTATTCAGCATAACAGCAAAATTACCAGATGTAAAATTCAGGAAATACTTTATAAAGTAAATATTAATACTTTAGAAAAAGTGAATGCAGATTTCTTCGGATTGAATGATATTGGCAGGGTTGAGATAAAGACTGCTGATGAACTGGCATTTGATGCTTTTGAAAAAAACAAAGGAAACGGCGGTGCAATAATTATTGACAGTAGAACAAATGTAACAGTAGGCGCTTTAATGTTAAGAGCGGCATTGTAGTTATAAAAACAGATACCATATTGAAAAGGCCAGGATTTTATTCTGGCTTTTCTTTTACCGTAAATTTGTAGAACAATCTATTATTTTTTGTTATTGGATACTTTGGAATAGTAATATATACCACAAATGATAGTAATGATACCAAAGCATCCCAATGCAGATGGGAAACTGGCGTTTAGAAACATTATCTCAGCGATTAAGGTAATTATAATCTCTACCGATTGAGTTGCCTCTACAGCTCCTAATACCTCTGCATTATTGCCTGCCATTTCTGTAGCCCTAAAAAATATAACGGTGGCAATAATTGTGGAGAACAGTGCTATTAATCCCGATTGTATAAGCTGAGATTCTGTAGGTAATCCGCTTCGTTCGTAAGCCAGAAAAGATACTATTATCCATAAGGGCATAGAGCCGAGAGTCATACAGGCAACGCGTTGTACAGGCGATAGCTTGTTTGCTGAATTTTCCTGGTACAGAAGAATTTTTCTATTACCTAAAGGAAAGAAAGTGGCTGCTAAAATAACTAACACGGTACCCCAGATTAACTGCGAAGATTCTTCTCTTTTTATTTCACCAATCTGCGATAGCGCAACACCTAATAATATTATACAACTGGCATAAAATGCCTTTTTAGAGATAATTTTCCTGTTGTCTTTATAAATGAAAGGAGAAAGCAGTAAACCTGCTATAATGGTGCTTTGAAATGTTCCGGCTATTAGCCATGCTGGACTAATGGCTGCTGCTGCAGTAAGGCATAGATAAAACAAGCCGAAACCAATTGTGCCCCAGATAATCCAGGGTTTAGGGTTTTGAAAAAAAGTTTTGAAAAGTATTTTACCTTCTTTGTTAAAAAGAGCTATTAGTACTATAAAGGGAAGCGTAATCAAATATCGTAAGCTCGCAGTCCAGAGAAAGTCCCCACCAGACAAAGCCATACTTTTATTAAAAATATAAGTCGCACTAAAAAAGAGTGCAGAAACCAATCCTAAAAGTATTGCTTTATCAGTGCTTTTCATTGCGCTGCAAAAGAAGCAATTTATTTGTTGCTTTTTATCTTTTTTAGTTTTAAAAATTGAACTTCTCATTGCTTTAGTCTATTATGCCCGGAGATGCATTTTATAGAAACAGAAATGTTGGTTTTTCCGAACCACGAGTTTATAAAGGAATGTATGAGTTAATTCATTTGGAAGGCTATACATATGGGATAAGCACATAGTTGATAAATTATATTAAAATTCTATCGTTCCCTCAATTATAGGTTAAGCATATGCGGGTATTTTACAGCTTTTCTTAACGGAGAATATATTTTTATATCATTATAAAATGAGTGGACTCCAAATCTATTACCTAAAATGATATTGTAAATCCGGATAAGCAAACTATATTTGCACCCATGCTTCTTCAAAATTTAATTGTTGCTATAGTAGTAAACTTTATAGGGTATCTTCCCTTTGGTAATATCAATTTAACTACTGTACAACTTTCTACAAATAGAGGATTAAAACAAGCATTGATCTTTGTTACTACTTTTTCTGTTTTTGAAGCGTTCTTCACCTACCTGTTGCTGCAGTTTGCAGAGTGGTTTGCAGAAAAGAAAGATTTAATATATTGGCTGGATTGGATACTGGTGCTGATTTTTATTGTGTTGGGAGTAAGTGCATGGAGATCCGGAGGAAAACACGACTTTGAGGAAAAAGAGAGATGCCGAAAAAGAGATAGCATCAGGTTAGGGATAATTCTGGGGATTTTTAATCCAATGCAGATACCATTCTGGATGATTGGCGGTACTTATCTGATTTCTAACGGATGGGTTGATCCGGATAATCTCGGATTGGAAGTTTTTGCAGTAGGAGCAGCAATAGGAGCATTTCTTGCGCTTTATCTGTTTGCCAGATTTGCGATTTATATCAAAGAGAAATTTTCACTAAGCAGTAAGGCTATCAATAAAAGTGTAGCCATTATATTCTTTATACTTATTCTGGTACAACTGGGTAGAATCTATTTTTCTTTCTGATAAGGGCTTTGACATCCGCTATAAGTTTCCGCTGCAAATATTATTGTAACATTTAAGCTGTAAAGGTATTTGATTAAAAATTCATTCTACCTTTGCTGATGGTTGACTAAAGTCAATTTCATTCGCAGGGAATAAGATACTACATATACACTAACATCAAAAGTTCTTTCAAAAGAAGAGCTTTTTTTATGCGCCAAACTTTTTCAAAACAGCAATTTTGTCGGCTGCGAGCTGTGTTTTTAGTTCTTCCAGTGAATTAAATTTGATGTCATGCCTGATGAAGTCGTGGAACAGCAGTTTTATTTTACTATGGTAGATGTCTTCATTGAAATCAAAAATATTCACTTCGATATTTTGACTCATTCCGTTTATTGTAGGTCTGTGTCCAATGTAAGCCATTCCCTGGTAAACGGTTTCTCCCGAGACAGTTTCTGATGCGTAAAGGTTGGTGATTTCCTGATTTTTGTTTTTGGAAGATGGCTGTGTCATTACTTCGACAGCATAAATTCCATCGCAGGGAATCAGTTTGTAATCTTCTTCAATAAAAAGGTTGGCAGTAGGGTATCCTAAAGTTCTGCCAATCTGATCTCCTTTAATTACTTTTCCGTTTAAAGTGAAAATATGTCCCAGGAATTCGTTAGCTTCTTTTATCCTTCCATTTTGTAAGGCCATTCTAATCTTTGTGGAAGATATTGTAATTTCGTTAATATCTTGCTCTGGAATTTCGGTTACAGTATATCCATAAGCTTCCGAATAAGCCTGAAGTTCCGGTAATCCGCCAGATCTGTCTTTTCCAAATCTGTGATCGTAGCCGATAACTATTTTTTTAGTACCAATTCTATCTATCAGTACTTGTTTAATATATTCTTCAGGTGAAAGATTAGAAAAATCTCGGGTGAAAGGAGTGATGATCAAATGATCGATACCCATCTGCTTTAACAACTCCGCTTTTTCAGGCATAGTTGTTATTAACTTCAGACTTTGATCTTCGGGATGAAGAATCATTCTCGGATGTGGGAAAAATGTGAGAATAACCGTTTCACCGCCAATTTTTTTCGCTTCTTTCTTTAACTGAGAAATGATTTTCTGGTGCCCGATATGTACACCATCGAAAGTGCCGATTGTAACTGCAGCATTTTTTAGAGGAATAAACTCATCGATATGATTATATATTTTCATTCCCTGACAATCGTTATTTATAATCCGGACTTTGCTTGATCTCCTTAATATGATTTACCAGCTCCATTATTTCAAAAGCATCATTTACATGAAAATTGCCACTTTTGGTTCTTCTCAGTTTAGATAAATGCGCTCCAATGCCCAATTGTTTGCCGAAATCATGAGCCAGAGATCTGATATAAGTACCTTTAGAACAGCTTACCCTAAAATCTACTTCCGGAAGTTCGATCCTTGTTATTTCAAACTCCCTAATCGTAACTTTTCTGGCAGTAACTTCGACATCTTCACCTCTTCGGGCTTTTAAATACAGCCGTTCGCCATCTTTTTTAATAGCAGAATGGATGGGAGGGAATTGTGAAATTTCTCCGGTAAAATATTTTGTATTGATTTTTATCTGTTCTTCTGTAATAGCAGAAATATCAAAAAACTGGTCTGGTTCAGTTTCTAAATCGTAGGAAGGTGTTGTACTCCCTAAAGTGATAGTTCCTGTATATTCTTTCTCTTCTGCCTGATAAGTGTCTATTTGTTTGGTAAGCTTCCCCGTACAGATAACCAAAAGGCCTGTGGCCAAGGGGTCTAATGTTCCTGCATGCCCAACCTTTAGCTTTAAAGGTTTAAAACTATTGCGAAGTTTTCCTACAATATCGAAAGAGGTCCACTTGTAGGGTTTATTTATTAGTAAAACCTCGCCCTGTGTAAAATTAAATTCGGGAAAAGTTCTCGGTTCTTTTTCTTCAACCATTACATCACTTGTAAATTACTTCCGCTTAATAACAAAGCTAAAATAATTCCGCCTACTATTATTCTATATATACCAAAAGCTTTAAAACCATGTTTGCTAACAAAGCCTATGAAACTTTTAATGGCTATTATTGCCACAATAAAACCAACAACATTTCCAATAAGAAGAATATTAATTTCTTCACTTGTTAATACGCTGCCTTGTTTAAAAAAATCATACAACTTCTTTACGGTAGCACCAAACATAGTAGGTACCGCTAAAAAGAATGAAAATTCTGCTGCAGCTTTTCTGGTTAATTTCTGAGCCATACCACCAATAATACTTGCTCCCGATCTGGAAACACCCGGGATCATGGCAATACATTGGTATAAACCAATTTTAAATGCTGTCGGGTAACTAATATCGTTTGTCTTATCAATATTACCCTGGTTAAACCACTTGTCGGCATAAAGCAAAATAACCCCGCCCACAACCAATGAAATAGCAACAGCTAAAGGACTTTCCAATAAAGCATCTATTTTGTCGGAGAAAAGCAAGCCAAAAATAACAGCCGGAACAAAAGCGACAAATAGTTTAAAATAGAAGTCAAAAGATTGAAAAAATCTTTTGAAATACAATACTACTACAGATAGAATAGTACCTAACTGAATGGCTACGGTAAATAGTTTTACAAATTCGTCTGATTGTATGCCCATTAAAGAAGAGGCGATAATCATATGTCCGGTAGACGAAACAGGAAGAAATTCAGTTAAGCCCTCAATAATAGCCAAAATAATGGCTTCAATAATATTCATTATTTATTAAAAGAGTTCTTTTTTAAAATAGCGTAAAAACCTAATCCAAAACCAGCTATTACAACAATTGGTGCCAAAACAATTTTCCTAAAGCTATAGATATCCGTATCGCCAATCATTAGTGCAAATCCCAGTACAACGACAAGGATACTGATAATGAGAAACTGATAATTGCTTTTGTCAAATACAAAATTGACTTTGTTTTTATTTTGAGATTGATTAATCATGCTCTATCTGTATAAATCGTAAACTTTTAATTTCAGGTATTTCGTAACTGCGAAGTATGTACTTAGACAGGAGATTAAAATACCAACTCCAATAACTAAAATGAAGACCAGTCCAAATTCGAAGTAATTTCTAAGAATAACTAATTCCGGTATCTGTTGCTGTGCCAGGTATAAAGTTAAAACCAACAATATAATAGCGATTAAACCGGCAATTAAGCCATGAAGCATACCATACACAATAAAAGGTCTGCGAATAAAACCTTTAGTAGCGCCCACCAGCTGCATGCTTTTAATCAGAAAACGTTGAGAATATATAGCCAGGCGAATAGTGTTGTTGATTAATCCGACCGCAATAATGAGGAGAACGGCTCCAAATCCTAAAATAACCAAAGAAATTGTTCTGATATTTTGGTTGATCATATCTACCAATGATTTTTGATAGCGTACTTCATTGATTAGTGGATTACTCTGTAATTTTTTGCTAAGAACTGTAATGCTTTCATTATTAGCATAATCGGCTTTTAAATAAACATCAATAGAAGAAAGCAAAGGGTTGAAGCCCAGAAATTTGATAAAGTCTTCTCCTAAATCCTGTGTCAGATTTCTTGCAGCTAATTCTTTACTGATATATTGAGTGGATTTTACATACTCGTTGCTCTCAATTTGCTTTTGCAAAGCCAGAATATCAACTTCGTTAGTTCCCTCGTTGATAATGACATTAAGAACGATGTTTTCTTTCACATAATTTGATAGATTTCGACCATGTACAATGATTAAGCCCAATAAACCTACCATAAGTAATACCAAAGAAATACTAATTACAGTAGATACATATATGGCTTTCGTTTTTTTTGATGCTCTGCTATCTTCGAATTCTTCCATAGTTGTTCGATTATCTTGCGAAAATAATAAACATGAATGTAAAACAAGCATGTTTAACATGGTTTTAACGATTTGTGAAGATTAAAATTTTAGCGTGGAATTAAAAATACCCTTTTTTTGGTATTTTAATAATGATAAAAGCTTGTTTTATTTGTGCGCCGTAGGATAGGGAGGTTAATCTGTTTTATGGTTAATTAATCAATTAATTTAGAACTTTATTATTATGAAAAAAGCGCTATTGACTTTATTAATGTTTGCAGTAACAGCAACAGTTTTTACCGGATGTAAGAAAGATAAGGATGATGACAACGGATCTATAGAGGGCACATGGAGATCAACTAAAGAAGTTTATTATGCTACTGTAAATGGTACTAGACACGGAGATGAAGAAGTAGATAATCACTCCGATGCAAGATATGATATATTAACACTGAGTGGTGGGAAATATACAGTAAAAGAGTATTATGACGGTAAGTTGGAAGATACTGACGAAGGAACATATACTTATTCTAATGGTCAACTTGTCATTGATGGAGAAGCAACTCTTAAAGTAAAGATTAATGGAAACACATTAGTAATTGTTTCAGAAGATTTAGTTGATGGAGAAGCAAAAGCAGCTTATGTACATGAAACACATTACGTGAAACAGTAAAATTAAAATTTAAAGAGCTTAAATAAATAAGCCGTTTCGGGAAGCCGGAACGGCTTATTTATTTAATAACACTTCTTTATAAAAATTAAAATGACCTCTTCATATTAATTTTTTATTTTCGCATTTTATACGAAAAATGAATATTATATATTAAAATATTCATAATAATGGTTTTTATATCTAAAGGCGAATATGGACTATCAATTTAAGAATATCGAGAAGAAGTGGCAGCAGTTTTGGGCCGACAATGAAACATATAAAGTTGAGGTAGATGATTCTAAACCGAAATACTATGTGTTGGATATGTTTCCTTATCCATCCGGTGCAGGTTTACATGTAGGACACCCGCTTGGATACATTGCTTCTGATATTTTTTCCAGATACAAAAGATTGAAAGGTTTCAATGTACTGCATCCAATGGGGTACGATTCTTTTGGTTTACCAGCAGAGCAATATGCTATACAAACTGGACAACATCCGGCAATTACGACGGAAGCTAATATCAATCGTTACCGTGAGCAATTAGATAATTTAGGGTTTTCTTTTGATTGGAGTAAAGAAGTTAGGACAAGCTCCCCCGATTATTATAAATGGACCCAGTGGATTTTTATGCAACTCTTTAACTCATGGTACAATCTGGAGACAGATAAAGCAGAGCATATCTCGACATTGGTCCATAAATTTCAAACAGAAGGAACTGTCGGTGTGAAAGCAGTTAGCGATGACGATATAAGAAAAATGTTACCTTCTGATTGGTCTTCATTAACAGAAGAAGAAAAACAAGAAGAATTACTAAAGTATCGTTTAGCTTTCTTAAAAGAGAGCACCGTTAACTGGTGTGCCGCTTTAGGAACCGTATTGGCAAATGATGAAGTAATAGGTGGTTTTTCTGAACGGGGTGGGTATCCGGTAGAACAGAAAAAAATGATGCAATGGAGTATGCGTATTACCGCCTATGCAGAAAGATTGTTGAAAGGTTTGGATGTTATAGATTGGCCTGAGCCATTAAAAGAAATGCAACGTAACTGGATTGGGAAGAGTGTTGGAGCGATGGTTAAGTTTCGCCTCACCCCCAACCCCTCTCCGAAAGAGAGGGGAGTGCAGGATAGCGCATTTGGCTATGAAACTGCAAATTCAGCTGCCTGGAAATTATTGAAGGAAAACTCAAGGTTTAACCGTAAAAATCAAACTGATGCGGAAGAACTTTTATGGCAGTATTTGAGAAATAATGAAACCGGTTATAAGATAAGAAGGCAACATGTGATAGATGGTTATATTGCTGATTTTGCTTGTTTAGATAAGAGATTGGTTATAGAAGTTGATGGGGAATATCATAACAATGTTGAAGCAATAGAATACGATAAAATAAGAACCCAATTTTTAAATGAAGCAGGTTTTGATGTTATCCGTTTTACAAATGAAGAGGTCATTAATGAGACAGAGAAAATAGTTGCGGAAATTAAAGAAAAATTATCACAGCGTATTTCTTTAGGGCAATCAGCTCCCTCTCCTTCGGAGAGGGCGGGGGGTGAGGCCTATATCGAGGTTTTTACCACACGTGTTGATACCATTTATGGTGTAAGCTTTTTAGTTATTGCGCCAGAGCATGAATTAGTTTCTAAAATTACAACACCAGATCGTAAGGAAGAAATAGATCAATATATTCAACAAACCAAGAAAAAATCTGAATTGGACAGAATGGCGGATACAAAAACAGTTTCCGGAGCATTTACTGGAGCATATGCCATTAACCCATTAAACGGAGAAAAAGTTCCGGTTTGGATTGCTGATTATGTTTTAGCGGGCTATGGAACAGGTGCTGTAATGGCTGTTCCGTCTGGCGACCAAAGAGATTATTTGTTTGCAAGCCATTTTAATTTACCAATTATCCAGATTTTAGATACTCAGGTATTAGAAGGACAGGCAGACCCTACTAAAGAAGGAAAATATATCAATTCGGGTATTATAGATGGATTGGGATATAAAGAAGCAACGGCTAAGTTAATTGATTTTCTAGAGGAAAGGGAACAAGGATATGCTAAGGTGAACTTCCGTATGCGTGATGCGATTTTTGGCCGCCAGCGTTATTGGGGAGAACCGGTTCCGGTATATTTCAAAAATGGTTTGCCATATTTAATTGACGAAAGCGAATTGCCTTTGCTGTTGCCGGAAGTTGATAAGTATTTGCCAACAGAAACCGGCGAACCACCATTAGGAAGAGCTAAGGACTGGAAATATAAAAATGAGTATGAGTATGAACTAAGTACTATGCCAGGTTGGGCAGGTAGTAGCTGGTATTGGTACAGATATATGGATGCAAATAATGCACAGGAATTTGCTTCTGAAAAGGCAATAGATTATTGGAGAGATGTAGATTTATATATTGGAGGATCCGAGCATGCCACAGGTCACTTGTTATACAGCAGATTCTGGAATAAGTTCCTGAAAGATTTAGGGTTCGCTAAGGAAGAAGAACCTTTTAAAAAGTTAATTAATCAGGGAATGATTCAGGGACGTTCTAACTTTGTCTATAGAGTGATGAGTGAAGACGGAAGAGGAACAAATACTTTTGTTTCTTACGGCCTGAAAAGCAATTACCAAACAACAGCACTTCATGTAGATGTTAACATCGTTGAAAATGATGTATTGAATCTGGATAAATTCAGAAACTGGAGAGAAGAGTTTAAAGATGCCGAATTTGTATTGGAAGAAGGGAAATACATTTGTGGCGTTGAAGTAGAGAAAATGTCCAAATCTAAATTCAATGTGGTAAATCCCGACGATTTGATAGAAAGATATGGTGCAGACACTTTAAGAATGTACGAAATGTTCCTGGGGCCTTTGGAGCAAAGCAAACCATGGAATACAAATGGAATTGAAGGCGTTTTCAAATTCTTAAGGAAATTCTGGAAACTGTTTCACAACGATGCTTTTGAATTTCAGGTATCGGAAGACGGACCTACAAAACCGGAGTTAAAATCTCTGCATAAGTTAATTAAGAAAGTAGAGGACGATATAGAGCGTTTTTCGTTCAACACATCGGTGTCCAGTTTTATGATTACGGTTAATGAATTAACCGACTTGAAATGTAATAAGAGAACCGTTTTACAAGATTTGGTAATCTTACTTTCTCCTTATGCACCTCATATTGCCGAGGAGCTTTGGGCATTGTTAGGAAATAAGGCTGGTTCTTTGTCTGGTGCTGATTTTCCTAAGTTTAACGGCGAATATTTGGTGGAAAGTGAGTTCAATTATCCGGTTTCTATAAACGGAAAAACAAGAACTAACTTAAGTTTTGCATTGGATCTTGATCATTCGGAAATAGAAAAGCAGGTATTGGCAAGCGACCAGGTACAGAAATACCTCGAAGGAAAAGCACCTAAGAAAGTCATTATTGTAAAAGGAAGAATCATTAATATTGTGATATAACAAAAGGCGGTTTAAAACCACTCATGGTCGGAAGAAATTCTGGCCATTTTTTATGT
>NZ_JBEBVH010000123.1:0-11131 GCF_040392825.1 Pseudopedobacter sp. | reverse complement strand
AAACATGAGGCTACCTGGTTAAGTTGGCCACATAAAGAAGCCAGTTGGCCGGGTAAAATTGATACTATATATAAGCCGTACGCAGAGTTTATCAAATATTTGTCTTTGACAGAGAAAGTAAGAATAAATGTGCGTGATGAACAAATGAAAGCATTTGCTTTACAACACATAGAAGCCGCCGGAGCAGACTTGTCTAAGGTCGAGTTCTTTTTTCATCCAACAAATGATGCCTGGTGCAGAGACCATGGTCCGGCTTTTTTAATTAATCCTAATGCCGAAATCAAAAAGGTAATTGTAGATTGGGGATTTAATGCCTGGGGAGGTAAATATCCACCTTTTGAGTTGGACGACGTTATTCCTACTAAAATAGGCGAACATTTTAATATTCCTGTTTTCAACCCCGGAATTATTATGGAGGGTGGATCTGTCGAGTTTAATGGATCGGGAACTATTTTAACCTCCAGAAGCTGTTTATTGAATGAGAATAGGAATCCACATTTAAATCAGGAGCAGATAGAACAATATCTGAGAGATTTCTATGGTATGGAACAGATTTTATGGGTAAGCGACGGAATTGTAGGAGATGATACCGATGGTCATATTGACGATACTATTCGTTTTGTAAATGAAGATACCGTACTTACCGTAATTGAGGAAAATAAAAGCGATGAAAATTATGAGCTTTTGCAAACTAATTTGAAAGAGCTTAAAGAAATGAGGCTTTTAAATGGGAAACAATTGAATATTATAGAGCTTCCTATGCCTGACCCGGTAATATATGACGATTGCAGATTACCTGCTTCGTATGCTAATTATTATATCAGTAATGGTCACGTTATTGTTCCAACTTACCGATGTGACAAAGACCAAAGAGCTATAGATATTATTGCCGCTCATCATCCTGACAGGGAAGTAGTAGGTATAGATTCTACAGATATCATCTGGGGTTTGGGAAGTTTTCATTGTTTAAGTCAGCAGGAGCCTTTGATTTAATAAGAATATTTGGCTATTTTTATTTCCATGAAAAGGAATAGCCTTATTATTTTATTCTCTATAAATCTATTATTTCTAACCACAATTTCCGCACATAAAAGAACTGATTATAAGAAAAAGGTTAAGGAAGACGTGGATACCATAAACGTTGGTGGCGATAGATATCGTGTGAAATGGCTATTAAGGGAAAATTTTGAAAAAGGAAACTGGCAAAATTCCTGGGTGTTGGAAGCAACAAAAGCAGATGTGGAAATAAAGGATGGGAAACTTCATCTCTTAGACTATGGAATAGGTACAACTTTATGGTATAAAAACGAATTCCCTGCTAATATCATTATAAGATATAAAACCCAAACCGAAGAAGGAATGGCAGAGAATAAACTCAATTTTAATCATATATCACATGCTACCGAGACTGATGGTTCGATTCTGAAAATTGGAAAAGAATCTAAGCGTACAGGTGCTTATACTCAATACCATCAATTTCCCAATTATATAGCAACATTAACATACAAACATTCCAGACTTAGAAGAGACCCGGGATTTGAACTACTAAGTGATAGTAAAGAAGCTGCTGCTTTAGACTCAATTTATGAAGTGGTTTATTCGGTATATAATGGCAGAATAAGATACTACTTAAACGGAGTAAAAATACATGACGTAAACGACCCCAAAAATGCGCTTCCCGGTGGTAAGTTCGGACTAAGGACCTGGAGTACTAAGGCGTGGTGGGATGATATTGAAATAGGAGTGTTAGAGAAACTTTAAACCACTTCTGCTACTACGAAAGTACTTCCTCCTACAAAAACTAAATCATCAGCAGTAGCATTGTTTTTAGCTGTTTCCAATGCCTTTTGTATACTGTCGTAGTAATTTCCCTCAAGCCCATAAACAGCTGCTTCAGCAGCTAGTTCCGCAGGATTTTTAGCCCGCTCGAAATCGGGAGCGCAGAAATAATAAATTGCCTGCTTAGGAAGTAACTGCAAGACTTTAGAAATATCTTTATCCTTTACCATACCTAACACCATGTGCAATTGTTTATACGGTGTTATGGCGATATTTTTTAATACTTCCTTAATTCCGTCCTCGTTATGTCCGGTATCGCAGATTACCAATGGTTTTTTCTGTAAGGTTTGCCATCTCCCCATCAGTCCGGTTAACCCCTTTACATTTTTTAATGCTGTTTTGATATGACTTTCAGAAATAATAAAACCCTTTTTTCTGAGTTCATCTACAGCTGCGAGGACTGTTTTTATATTCTTTAATTGGTATAAGCCTGTTAAATCCAGTTCAAGATTGTCGGACTCATTTCCCTTATCCACTTTAACCAAAATAGTAGAAGAATGACCTTCAATAAACTCGGTTTTGAAGATGTCCTGTGCAAAATAGATCGGGCTGTGTTCCTGTTCAGCTTTTTCTTTAAATACAGGTAAGGTTTCCGGTAAATATTCACCAATAACTACGGGAGTTTCTTTTTTAATTATTCCCGCCTTTTCGAATGCAATCCTATCCAATGTATCTCCCAAAATCTGCATGTGGTCGAAACCAATATTGGTGATAACAGATAATTCGGGAGAAATGATATTCGTCGAATCCAACCTTCCGCCAAGACCAACTTCTATTACGGCAATGTCAACTTCTTCGTTTGCAAAATGATTAAAAGCCATTGCTACAGTGACTTCAAAGAAAGAAGGGGAAATTGTTTCGATACTTTTTTCCTGATTTGCTACAAAATCAGTGACTTCTTCTTCAGAAATCATCTCCCCGTTTACTTTAATGCGCTCTCGGAAATCTTTAAGATGAGGAGAAGTATATAAGCCTGTTTTATAACCTGCAGTTTGTAGAATAGCAGCGAGCATGTGAGACGTAGAACCCTTACCATTAGTGCCGCCTACATGTATGGATTTAAACTTTTGATGTGGATTACCTAAAATTGTACAGAACTTAGCCGTATTGGTAATGTCTTTTTTTATGGCAGAAGCTCCAATTTTCGTAAACATGGGCAATCTGCTGTATAAATAGCTTATTGTCTCTTGATAGGTCATTTTTAGATATGAGTATTGAGATGTGTGATTTGAGACAAGTTTACTCCACATTTTTTAGCAAGCTCCTGTTTGTGTGGTTCATGCTAAGTTTATTCATGAGGGACAAGCGGAAGCTTGCGCCAAATCAATTGTTAAACAAATCCAATCTTCAGTATTTCTTCTTCGGTCTTTTAGCTTGAAAACTACTTCACTTTAAAATTAAAGGTAATGAATCCAATTTGGGTTTCCGGAGCTGATTCTAATGTATTAAATCTTGAACCCAGGGCCGCTCTTTCACATTTATCCCAAAGATCATTATCGGTTAGTGTTGTTCCTCTTGCACCCGCTTTGGCAGCAATTACATTGCCGCTTTTATCTACTCTAATCTCTACTACTACTTTGCCAGATTTTTGACCATCGTCTTTAATAACAGGCGAAGCTACGAATCTTCTGCTGGCAATAGAAAGTGCAACACCACCATTTCCAGATCCTGTTCCGTCATAATTGTTAGCTAAAGGGTCCCCCAAAACTTTACCCTGGTTTCCTGCCTCATTGCCAGTACCATCTCCCTGTCCGGTTCCCTGGCTTTTTTTGCCTTTATATAGTGCATTCTGATTAACAACAGGCTTGGTTTCTTTTACTTCTGTATTCTGAGTAGGAGCAGTATTGGTTTTCTCTGTTTTTGTTTTAACAGCAGGTGCATCCTCAAAATCCTGTGTTACAATATTATTTTCTGCAGTTTGGGTGTTCGTTTGCTGCGGAGTGACTTCTGCGTTGGGTGTAATTTTATCAGGAGCTGTTTCATTGGCGTTTGGATCGGCAGAAGGTTCTTCAACACTCATATAATCATCGCCCATGCCAATATCAGAAGTACCATAATTCACAATAATACCCCCGGTACCAATTTCTTCCATTGGTTCGGCTCTGTTAATAATATAGAAAATGCTTAATATTAAAAAGCCTCCCAAAAGCGCAATAGAAATAGCTATGGCTTTTGGATAATTATTATCCGGGCTCGATTTTAATAAATTAATCATTATTCTTTTGTCTCTGTTGCCAACACCAGTTTTACCCTCAGTTTATTGGCTATATCGGTCAAATTTACGATGTTTTCTATAGCAATTGTTCTATCTGCATATAATATAATCGTCAATTCGGGATTAGCCTGTTGATAAGGCAATATCTTTTGTTCCAATGCTTCAAACGGAACGGGTTCTTTTTCTACGTAATACTGTAAATCCTTCGTAATGGATACATTTATGGTTTTTTGAGGCACCGCCTGTCCTGAGCTGGAACGCGGAAGAAATAGTTTTACCACATTAGGGTTCACTACCGCTGATGCCAGCAAAAAGAAAAGCAGCAAGAAGAACATAATGTCGTTTAATGCGTCAGTATGTACTCTAACTTGTGGCCTTTGTCTTTTTCTAAAGTTCATCTTATCTTCCTGGTTCTTCTAATAAATCAATAAACTCGATAGAATCTGTTTCCATTTTTAAGATAACCTTATCGATCATCATCATCAGGATATTATAGAAAACATAAGCTATAATACCTATAATTAATCCCGATGCAGAAGAAATCATTTTTACATAAAGTCCACCAGAAATTGTACCTATTTCTATAATCCCTTTAACAGATACATCGTGGAAAATAGTAATTACCCCGATAATGGTACCAACGAATCCAAGCATTGGCGCAATACCGGCTATGATACCCAGGATTCCGACATTCTTTTCTAATTTTGAAACTTCCAGCTTTCCTACATTCTCAATAGCACCTTCAATTTCTTTTATTGGTCTGCCCACTCTCAGTAAACCCTTTTGTAACATTCGCCCCAAAGGAGTATTGCTACTTTTACATATGGCTATTGCCGAATCTAAATTTCCGGTTTTTATACTTGATCTTACCTGCAAGATCAGCTGGCTTTCGTCTTTAGATGCCTTTTTAATAGTTAAATAACGCTCGAAGAAAATAATCAATCCTAATAAAGCTAAGAGCGTTAACGGAATCATAACCCAACCTCCTTTAGTTAAAAGTTCGAACAAACTTAACTCTTGCTGAGGGAGCTCTTGCTGCATCGCCTGAATGGTGTTTGAAAATGTATCGACTGTATCTTGTAAAAACATAGTGTTATTTTGTGTTTTTTAGTTTTTAATTATGACTGGGTATTACAAATATAAAAGCTTCGGGATTTATTTCCTGCTTTATCTTTTTTAACTCTTTTTCTGCGTCTGCCATATGATAAAATGAGCCTACGCTTATTTTTTTCATACTGTCATCGGCATCCCTTACAACATGTGCATCTATACCAAATGCTTTTAATCTTTTTATCTCACTTAGAGCCTTAGACTCTGTTCGCCATGCACTAATAACGATTTCATAACGCGTAGTAGCCTTATTTGTTATAGGCTTAGCCTCAATAGTTATAGTTGCAGAGTCTTTTACTTTTTCGGCATTAAGTCCCTGTTTTTTTAACTCTTCCTCTATATCTATTTGCTCTTTATAAATAGAATCTGCTATTTGTTTATTTAAGCTGTCCGTATCAGCAATAACAGCAGGAGCTGTAGCAACAGGCTTTGGATCCGGATAAACCTGTTTCCAGGCATTCTCTACAAGATCAGGCCTGTATTGATAGACAGCAAAACCACCTAAAGCCAGAATAATTAATGTCAATAAAATATACAACCAGGTTTTGGATCTGGTTTCTTCTTCCGGTATGTAGTTGTCTTCAATAGCAACGCTTAAAGCTTGCTCGGCCAGAGAAAAATTAGTATTGTTTTCTGGCGATTCGGTAATTGTTACCGGTACTGGTACTTGTTTTAACTCCTCCTTAGGGATTACCAGAACAGGTAAACCAAAAAAAGAACTATTGAGATCTACACTTTTTTCAAAAACAATTACATCTCCCTTCTTTTTAAGTTTACCTAAATTTTCAATAGATATTTCCCCCGAGTTAGAAAATGCTTCTTTGATTTTGTCTGTTAAAGAACCAATGAAACCGTTTTCTGCATCAGAAACTTCACCTGAATCATTTAATTCATTAGGGTTGTAATGGAATGAAATATCTTCTTTCGGAGGAAAGAAACTATTCTTGTTTTCATCGAAAAATCCTTCGATTCTTTTTTTATAGAAAGCACCGATACCAGGTAGGGTTACCCGATTGTTTTTTTCTATAAGTGTTCTCAGATTGAAGGAAATTTCCATTTTGTCCGTAAAAATAGCTTTTTTATACAACGAAAAAAAATGCTTTTAAAATCCGTAACTAACTCCTCCAAGTATATTAAATCCAAAATTAGGATAGTACAAATACCTTTGGTAATCTGCTCCAAAAAGGTTGTTTACTTTAATAAAAGCAGCCAATCGCTTATTGTGCTGATATTCTGCACCTACACCAAAATCAGCAAAAGCTTTTAGCGTTTTTATATTAAATTGAGGGTTTGTTGATGCGCTGGGGTCAAAATAATATTCTTTAGCTTTTGTTTCGCCCTGGAAATATAAGTCAGCATCCAGTTTTACTTTTTTAGCTATTTTAAAAGACGCATTACTGCTTAACCTAACAGAAGGGTGGTGCCATGCATTCAGTTCGTGTTTTAAATTGTACTGGTTAAGCTCTAACTTACCATCTATCCTGGCAATATCAGAGAATTTAACATTAATTTCTCCGGTTATGCCCAATATACTGGTATTTCCGCTTTCGTACTCTAAGTTAAAAGTCTCTTTACGAGTAGAATCATTTACGAAGTAGGCAAAATTATCGATGTTTTTATAGCTTACATAAGCCTTGTAGCCAACGTTTGCTGATAAGGTGCCTTTAATACCGCCCGTAATATTGAACTTTTCTACCTGATTTCTGATATCAATATTCTCGTTAATGAAAGGGTTTACATAACTTATATCTTTCAATCTCGTTTTATTCACATTACCGTCAAGTTTTGCGAATAATCCTAAATAATTTTTGACTAAGGAGAAGTCTATACTTGCATTAGGAAAAAGATTAGATTTCGAATTAGTTCCAAATTCTGCTATATAATTAATGCCAGCTGTTAACTTGAATTTTTCCCCGTCTATTTTAATAAAAGGATTTACGCTAAAAATGTGATTTTGCAAAGAGTAAGCCAGGTCTTTACTGGTAGTAAAGTCCAGAAGACCATTTGCCCCAATTTGGAATTTACTCAGATTTTTGCTTAAACCTCCTGAAAGAGCAAAAGCGGTCTCTTTTCCTTCAAACAGATTTCCAAAAATATAGCCATTTACTTTTGCTGCGTAAGCAAATTTATCCATATCACTGGGGTCTATTCTATTATAGATTATCCCATCTCCCTCGAATAAATTGAAACGTTGTTTTTTAGGATCAGGATTAAAGTTTGGATCGTCGGGATTTACCCCATAGAAATAATTGCTGCGACGGTTATAATTTAATTTTCCATCAAGTACAATATTGTCTCCAATGCTTCTTCCATATATTCCGACAAGCTGCTCGGCCATTTTCTGCTTATTTAAATCGCCCTGGCTATTTGCCCAGTGATTAAAGTTGAAACCAGCCTGCAATGCTTCATCCCGGTCTGTGCCGATATGTAGAGCGCCTAAAGTGCTTCCCAGGTTGCCCACACCAAACTTCGCAAAGTTGTTATAGAGAGTTTCTTCGCCTTCTTTAATTAATTTCTGAGCTTCGAGTGCGCCAATTTCAGAATCAAGCTGCAGTCTTTTATCTAAGGGACTGTATTTTACTCTGGGATTAAAAACCCGTTTTTCGTTAAGATCCGGGTTCCTTCTAATTTTTACCGCATCGGCAAGTATGGGTTTGTAAGACCTAACAACCTCAATCTCTTCTGTTACGGCAGCTTTTGGATTTTCTTCTTCCTTCTTTTCTTCCGGTTTAACCTGTGCAAAAAGAGGCATATTTACTCCTAACAGGCAAATTAACAAGTAACGGTTCAAATTATATGATAGTTTCATCTATTTTTTATTGTTTTTATCTGTCAGATGGAACCTTTTATAGTTAAAATATTAACAATATTGGGTTTCATAAAACTGCTTTATTTAATAAGAGCAATAAACATTGCCCGGTTTCTTGTTTCTTATTCCTACTTACTGTTATTTAATTTTTGTAGTTTTTCCTTTGCTTCAGGTAAGATGTCATCATCACCTTCGTAATTGTCTATAATACTTTGCAGGGTGCTTTTAGCCTGGAAAGTATCTTTAAGTGCAACGTAATTATCGGCTAAAAGAATAAAGCTCTTTGCTACCCAATAATCGTAATTAGGCATATTATTAATCAAATCGAAACAGGTTTTTTGAGACCCTTTATAGTCCTTTTTCTCGTATTCGATTTTTGCGATCAGGTATTTGGCCTCGGCTGCTTCAACTGTTTTGGATTTTTTAACCAATGCCTCAAACTCCTTTTGAGCCGCTGCATTTTCGCCTTTAATTAACTGGGCCTTACCGGCGTATAAAGTGGCTAAATCTTTATCCTGTTCAGAAGACTTTTCGTATTCACGAATAATTTGAGCATATTTTAAAACTTCTTCCGGAACATTTAAACCTTCGTAAGCTTTCATTAAATTATTAATAGCGAACTGATAGTTTGCTTTATATTCCGATGCAATTTCCAATTTCTTAAGATGCACAATAGCTTCATTGTATTGTTTGTTTTTTAAGTAAATGGAAGAGATGCTAATTAAAGCCCGTTCTGTGTATTCACTTGTCCAGTCATTTAAAATATACTCATAATCTATAATAGCAGGAGCGTACTTGCCAATGTTTTTATAGCTTTCTGCTCGTATAAACTTGGCATGTTTGTCTTGTATAGCTTTCGGGAATTTATCGAAATAAGCATTAATAGACTCTATTGCGCCGTTCCAGTCACCTCTTAAATATCTGGCATTTGCTGCCTGGAACATAATATTATCCTGTTCTGCCACTGTATAGTTTCCTATAGAAGTAGTGTTTGCATAATTAATAAATTCTGTAGCGTTACCAGAGTCAATGTATATTTTTTCTATTAATTTTATAGCTTGCTGAGCTTCGTCTGTAGATTTATAATCACTTACAACCTTCTTGAATGCTTCTAGTGCTGCAGTATCATTTTGCTGATCATAATAAACCAATCCAATTGTAACTAAAGCTCTTGGTACGTAAGAACTGCGAGGATATTTCTCTATTAAACCAACAAGATCCGAGCGTGATTTCTCTCCCTGGCCTATTAGAAAATAAGTATACGCGATTTCAAAACCTGCATCATCGGCATAATTAGAATTAGGGAATCTGGTCAATAAAGATTGTAAGGTTGCTATTTTGGTATCAGGCTGGTTCACCAGGCCTTCTATAACACCCCTTTGAAACAATGCATAATCTTCACTTGCAGTTTTAGAAGCAATAATACGATTGTAGTATGACAATGCTGCCCCGTAGTTCTTAGAACCAAAATAAGCATCTGCCAATCTTAATGTGGCATCGTTAATGGTAGATTGATCTTTTTCGTTTCCTTTTAAAAATCTATCCAGATAGGTAGCCGCTTTTCCGTAATTTTCACCCTCTAACGCAGCATAACCCAATGCGTAATTGGCATAATTGAAAAGATCTGTTTTCCGTGATGCTGGCATTTTCAGGAAATTTTCAAAATAGTTCACAGATTCTCCGTATTTCCTGACTTCGTACATAGATTCTGCACACCAGTAGGTTGCCAGAGCATGAATTTCAGGATCAACCGGAAAGGTGTTAGATTTTAAAAACATACCAATGGCATTTTCAAACGCTCTTTCGTTATAAAACTCCAAAGCTCTGAAATAGGTTACTTTTTGGTATGCCTCTTTCGCATCTTCGTCTTTATTTTTAATACCTTCAAGAATATCAATGGCTTCCCGGTAATTTTTTGTGTTTAATAAAATGTTGGCTAATAGTGTTTTAGCTTCGTTCTGTTTTGGAGATCGCGGATAATTTTTTAAATAAGTTTTGGTAGCATCTAAAGCTATGTTGTGAAATTCCAGTTCATAAGAAAGCTTGGCAAAGTTGAACAATGCGTCTTCCTGTATCTCGGCATCGAAATTCATCTTTGAACTTTCCAGGAAGGCATTTCTGGCGCCTTGTTTATTGGTCGTTTTCAGATAAGAATCCCCTAAAGTGTAAAAGCCAAACTGACTATGGGCGTTCATATCCGAATTTAGCTTAATTAACTGTTCTACAGCTTTGTCGTATTTCTTTAATTTATAATAAGTATATCCGATTTGATAGGAGTCCTGGTTATTTTGACTCTTACCCCCATCATTAGCCATAAATTTCTCGTAATATTTTGCAGCGTTAATATAATCTTCCTTTGCAAAATAAGAAGCAGCAACAATTCTGAACATTTGTGTCTCGTATTGTTGTTGAGTAGTATTCAGGATAGGAATAGCGTAGGCAATAACATCATCATATCTTTTATCTAAAAAATAAATTGCCGAGATGTAATAAGGATAGCTTCGTTCGTAATTTTTGGAGTTTTTCAGCCTTTCGAAGCTTTTTAGAGAGGCTTTGTAATCCTTATCCAGATAGGCAATATACCCATAATAGTAAGTAGACTGTTCTGCGTATTCAGATTTGGTATCCTGCACCATATTAAACAGAGGCTTAGCGTCTTGGTAGTTACCAGTCTCAAAATAGGAATAAGCTGTCTTGAACTTATATTCATTAGCTTCTTCTCCTGCCATATCAATGGTACTAACTTTTGTAAACCAATTTAAAGCCTCCTGGTAATTTGCCTGTCGGAAATAATATCTTCCGACCTGAAAGTAAGCCTGCTTGGTTTTTGCATTTTCCGGATGTTGCCTTATAAAAGTTAGAAAAAGATCTATAGCGTCATCATTTTTTAACTCCAGAGCACATAAAGCTCTGTAATATTGAGCGTTTATTTTAATTTCTGAAATATCAACCCGGTTATCGGTTTGTTCTGATGTAATATAATTTAGCTTTTCTACCTCTCTGAATAGGGAAGAGGCGGTAGCATATTTGCCTTTTTCTAATAATTCAAGTGCATTTTTATACCTATCGTTGATTTGATATTGTAGAGGTGTTTGTGCTTCCAGATTTATTGCTGTATATAAAATAGAGGCAGTTAGGGTTATTTTCTTAAGCATAAT
>NZ_JBEBVH010000122.1:0-11152 GCF_040392825.1 Pseudopedobacter sp. | reverse complement strand
AAGGAAGAGCCGAAAGATCAATCCCCGATCCCGCTACGGAGAGCGCAGCGGCCTTGCTCTCGTGAAAAGACTCCAGATGCTCCGTAGAGAGCTGGTCTATCTTCGCAAAGGCCAGCACACTGCTCAGCAATGGGAAAAACAAGGCCAGCATGGCTCCGCCCATCAATACTTTCTGGATGATGTTGAACCTAGGGCTAAAGACATAAGGCAGCACAAAGCCTGCTACCATAAACAGCAGGACATGCGGACGCAAAAAGTAGGCGATAGCCACAGCGACCAGCATACCCACAAAACGCTTGCCCAAGGCCAGCAACGAATACATAAATAGGCATACAGCAAAAAATAAAAGTGTGTCTTTGCCGATCCCCACCGACCAGAAGTGCATATTGGGCAGCAAAAAAACAAGGGGATAAACCGGGATACCATATACTTTCGCTCCCCGTAGCACCCGAAGATCGGGTATAAATGACTTAACAGTCGCCAATATAAGCACAAAGCCCCACATGCCCAAAAAGGAATACAACAGCATTCCAGTAGTAAAGGAAAGGGCAAATATACTCGCAAAAATATAATTGATCAGATACATGATTTCTGTTGGCCGAGGGTTCATCTCCACCATTAGCCAAAGTTCCTCAAAACTCAATTCCTTCGGCACCATCCAATAAGCCTTTGCATCCCCTCCATTAAAAAGTATAGGGGTTGCAACAAAACAAATCAACGTATGAAATACAAATATTAAGGAAATAAGCTTTTTCTCCCCTACATTGAAAGCATAGAGGTTCTTGACACTATATGCCATCATCAAAAATATGAGGGAGAATACGATATCCAATAATATACTCATAGCCTGATACTATTATTCAGTAAGCACTGATATTTTCGACTTGTAAGAAAGATGTTTCAATGCATATTCTCTTGTTCCTTTATATTGCTCGTTCAATTTATCATAGTTTAAAACACACATTTCCAATTTACGGTAAAGATCCATTTTATCTGAAGCCACAAAACTAACCGAAAGCTTATCATCTTTATTAATTTCATCCACACTGTCAAACCGGCTGTTTACAACAATTCGGTTAGCGATCAACGAATCTAAATACTTCAAATGAATAATCAAATTAGAGAACTCATTATACCGATCCGGACACACCAATATTCTTGCCAGAGATTGATACGTTACCAATTGTGTATAAGGTACCGAATCGATCAAAATGACACTGTCCGAAATACATTTCTCTATAACCATAGCTCTAACCTTCTTTTTCAAAGGCCCATCTCCTATCAAAACAAGCTTCAGATTCTGATATTTTTGGGACAATTGTTGAAATATCTCTACGAGATCGTCGACACCAGATGCTGGCTTATAGCCACCAGCAAACAGAAAGACAAAATCATTTGGCTCCAACTGAAGACTATGCAACAACGCCTCTCTCTGTTTTTCATCCACTACCATTTGACCAGCATCGACCGATAGCAGATTGGGCAAAACATAATTTTTGGCTTTCTGCATGTTATACTTATTTTCAAAAAACCTTTTCATCGCTTCACTGCTGTAGATTATACCATCGGCATACTCAAATACCTTTTTATCCAATCTTTCAGACAGTATATACTTGAAGTGATAAATTACCTTACGGACTATTGATGTGGTATTCTTTCGCAGATAATCAAATTCTATGGTAGACACACCATGAATGTCGTTGACATAATGATTGATGATTCCACTTTTTTTTAAAATATAACCAATAGAATTGTCCAAGTATTCGAAAAAGAATAGCTTACTATTATTTTGGTCAATCTTTACGAAGATGTCCTCGAGCCGTCTAAAGAGCTTCGGAAAAATCCTTATTAATATTGAGACAGGAAAGAGAGCCAACAAACCTTGTAAGAGAGCTTTCTTCTCAAAATATACACCAATGAATATATGCCGGATAGATGGGTGAAATTGATCGTGACTTTTGGCATTCGAAATCAGAATAACTTGTTTGCCAGTCTCTGCCAAAGCGTTAAGGGCGCCATATATCCGGATAGATCCACCGCCTACCTTATTAAAATCCCGTAACGTAAAAAATATATAGTTCATCCTGATATTCTTACCTTTATTTATAGTTTTAAGCACACTTAGGGAGTTATGCTCTTTGGAAATCCACTCTCAAAAATCGTATCCTTAACTACTTTTATAAAATACTTTTCAAAAATTTTGTAATAAAAAAAGCCTACTAGAACACAAATCACCACTACTATGAAGATATAAAACATATAAACGATTAAACTTTCTGTCTGCGGAAGATATCGTTCTATAAAAGCATGTAGTGGGCCATGTATCAAATAGAGAGAATAAGAAGAGTTTCCGATTAACATCAAAAAATTGTTATGCTTCAACTTGACATTTCGATAAACGATCGAATAGTAAATCAAGAAAAATGAGAACAGTGAAAATACAGAATTTATGAAAAATGGGTAAGGCGACAAAGACAAATACATCGCCAAAACAAAACTACAAAAAAACAAGAGAGAGAGAAGAATGATTATCCCTCTATTCAGTACAATATTAGTGACAACGAGTAGTGACAGTACATAACCTAACACAAATTCAAGATTGTACCATGAAAAGAACAGTTCGAGAATAGGTGATGTAAACTGAAGCCCTGCTGAATTAACACCAATAATCAAAAGTACCCAAAAGGTTAAAAAAATATTCCACACTCTTTTATTGATTAAACAGAGTGAATAAATCAGGTAAAAAAACATTTCAAAACTCAGTGTCCAAGCAACAGCAAGAGCAGGGGAACCGTGTGGAATAAGAGTAAAAGATGTCAGCAAACTTATATTGCGGGGATTTTGCGATAAAGACGGTAATAACAAATACAAAAAGTAAAGCCCGACTCCAACGGGCAAATAGGGCACATAAATACGAATTATCCTGTTCTTTACGAATTTGGCGACATTATTCTCCGTCTTATATGCGTTGGAATAGTTTATAACAAACCCCGACAGTATAAAAAAGAAATCAACACCATATTTTCCCAAAGAGGCAAAGAAATCTATCCATGAATAGTGAAAATTCTGAAAATACCCTAAAGAAGGTACTACATGGTGAACAACAACCATTAAGGCCGCTATTCCTCTATAAACCTGAATAATATCGAGTTGTTTCTTCATCTATTTACTCAAAATATTTGTGTATATAGCCGTTTATAATCTTCGACCCCTTTATCCACAGAGAAGTACTTCTCTGCTAAAGTTCGACACTTAATCGCAGTATCCCTGTTTCGTAACGAGCCCATGATGTTCACAAAATCATACTCCTCCAGACGATCAAAATCCAAAATCCTGCCTGTACCATAGGCCTCAATGTAATATTCATGGTCTCCTACATTACCATTGGTCAGCACCGGGATACCCGAGGCAAACAATTCGCCCAACTTTGTCGCTGCGGAAGCTCTTTTAGAAAAAAAAGGGTGGATATAAAACAAAGCAACTTCAAACTCTGCCAGCCGCCGGGGCATATCCGCAAAACTCACTTTCTCTAAATGTACTTTTTCGTCCGGAATACCAAACACTTGGAGTCTGTCCTTTATAAATTCGTGTTGCCCCCCATTGAAAATGGTGAAATGATAGTCAACCTGTTTTCCAATCGCTTGCAGAGCCAGGAGTGTCTTGTCAAAATCATACCATCCTACAGCAGTTCCCACATAGCCGATTTTTACCGGATCGGTATACTCCCGTTCTATAAAGTGGAATCTGTTCAGATCCACACAAGTCGGTATGACGGTAATCGGAGCAATCTTATCGCCGCCCTCGAATAGCTCATTGTTTTCAATCGTTCTCTTTCCTTCATGAGACAACTTATTCACCCCTGCTGCATGCTTATACAATAGCTTTTCGATCCGTTTAAAAATCTTGAAAACCAAACTCCCCCTCTTTACAGACCCCACGTCTGCCCGTTCGTCAAAAGCAAAACCTCGGGTATCAAAAAGATAAGAAAGCCCCAATAAATAAGCAACCATAGCAGGGAAATAACTCCGGCAATGGGCATATTTGATCCTGTACTGCCGTGCTACTGACCTGGTCTCCAACAATAACCTGAAAAAATTGAATAGTTTTCCGACTTTATCCGTCTTATAGGCTACAGGATACCAAAAGATGTTTTTACTCTTTAATTCCTTATCCAGATCAGCCATCTTTTCCTTATCCGAAAAGTCTTCCGGTTTTTCTAATGAAACCAGATGATACTCGTAATCAGCTGATAACTTATAAAGGTAGCTTAATACTTGCGAAGCTCCCAAAGCTTCGTTCATACCGTTGTAGCTGATATACAAGATCCTATTTTTCATCTACCATCCATTTTTGAAACCATATCTGGAATACCAAAAGATACCATACTTTTGTAGCGTTTATATTATTCTTTTCTACTTTAAAATCATTTATCATCTGTTTTAAAGCAGGAACATTAAAAATCCCCTGCTTATGAAGGAAATTCTCTGAAAAATATTCATCCAATAAAGGTACGAGATCTTTTCGAAGCCATTTTTTTATAGGGGCAGCAAACCCCATTTTGGGACGCTCCATGACTTCTTTTGGTACAAAATCATGTACAATGTCCTTTAAAATATATTTTTTTTGAGAACCATTAATTTTATAAGAATCAGGAAGCCCTGCAGCAAATTCAATGAGTCGATGATCCAAAAGAGGTTCTCTTCCTTCCAAGCTAAATCTCATGGTTGCCCGATCAACCTTGACCAATATATCATCCAACAAGTAAGATGTATAGTCCATGGCCATCATCGACTTCAAATCATCTTTTATGGAAAAGATCTTTTCATCAATATTTTGTGTATAATCATCTAAATTATTCAAGAATAAATCATCGATTTCATCTCTCGAATATGGATTATTCAATACTCTCGAAAGTGTTATAGGATTAGGATATTTCAATAAAGAAATAATTCTTTCCGCCTTTAGCCTATCCTGCACCACACTATTAATCAAAAACGAATAAGGCAGAGGGATGTTTTTGAGTATCCGAAATCTTTTTAACATCCTAAGTTTATCATATCTATTATATCCACCGAAAACCTCATCTCCTCCATCTGCGGACAGCGCGACAGATACACTCTGTCGTGCTATTTTACTGACTAACATAGTGGGTATGGCACTCGAATCACCAAAAGGCTCATCATAATAATAAGGCAAACCTTCAAACAAAGCCAACATATCACTCTCATGGATATAATGCTCGGTATGATCTGTTCCCAACCTATTGGCAATCTCCCGTGCGAATTTAGCCTCATTGATCTTCTCATCTTCTACACCAATCGTAAAAGTTTTTATTCTATCCGTTCTATTTGTTTGAATAATAGAGGTAACTAATGTACTATCATATCCCCCACTTAAAAAAACACCCACTGGTACATCCGCTACCAGACGATAGTTGCAGGCCGATTCTAGAATTCGCAATGTTTTGCTTTTAGCTTCTTCATAAGAGATGTCTAAGTTATCTTTGAGATAAAAGCTTGTAACATCCCAATATCTCTCCGCAACACTTTGCTTTCCAATGATACTGTATTTACAAATAGTGCCGGGAAATTGTTTAGAAACTCCTTTATAGATTGAAAACGGAGTAGGAATATGGCCTAATTGCAAATAAGTCTTTATCGCACTCAAATCGATTTTTTTCACAAACATTGGATGCTGAAGAAAGGACTTGATCTCGGATGCCCACATGATTATACCATCATCTTTATAGACATGCAGTGGTTTTACCCCGGGCCTGTCTCTTACAGTAAACACTTCTTGGGTTTTTCTGTTAAACAGCAAGAAAGCAAACATACCAATGAATTTGTTTATTGATTTTGTATGCCACTCCTCAAAACTTTGCAGGATGACCTCGGTATCGGAATTGGTATCAAATACATGTCCTAACTTAATCAGTTCAGATCTTATCTCTCGAAAGTTATATATCTCTCCATTAAACACAATAACCCAATCCTTGTAAAACATGGGTTGATTCGCAGTAGAATGCAGGTCAATAATGCTCAGTCGTCTATGACCAAGACCTATTTGAAAATCACTTTGTTCTTCAAAAAAATAATTTCCAGCATCCGGTCCCCTATGTTGGATCACATCACACATTTTTACAAGAACCGCCTGGGAAGATTTCTTCCTATAATCTATAAAACCTACAAAACCGCACATAATCGTTTTCTAATTTATCTATATTCTTAATTAGCACAGGTTCTTAAATAGGATAAATATTTTTCGCCAACCACATCCACAGAAAAATCTTTTGCCCTATTTATTAAAACATCTTCTTCTAATGGATTTTTAAGAACTTCGCTGATGCCATCTGCCAACAACTCACAATCATTAACAGGAATCATTTTACCATATTTACCATTATCCAATATATAACCCGGTCCTCCTTGACAGGAAGTGCTGACAATAGAAGTCCCCACTGAAAGAGCCTCTACCAACACATTTCCAAACCCCTCATAATCAGAACTTAACACAAATAGATTTGCATTTTTTAAATAAGGATACGGATTTTTAATAAATCCTAACAAATGTACTTTCTGCTCAAGCCCCAAGTCAGAAATTTGTTTTGTTAAATTGATTCGTTCTGGTCCTTCACCTAAAATAACCAACTGGTATTTCTGATTTTCTTCTTTTTGCCGGAATATGGAAAACGCATTAATCAGACATTCAAAATTCTTTTCTTTTTTGAGATTACCAACCGCAACAATAAAATTATCATTAACCTCTTTTTCCATTTTTTCTTTTGCCAAATTTAGTGCATCAGCATTGTAAACAGGATTAGGAAGCACTTTAATTTCTTTCTTCACACCACATTTTTCTTTTAAAGAATCGGCTGTGTCGGGCGAATTTGCAATTATACCATCTGCATTCTTATAAGCACGAGACAAATGCTTAACAAAAAACCTCTCTATTTTAGTACTTGTAGTAACAATAAAAGCTTGCCTTAAAATAATAGCCGTTTTTGAAAATGTTACTTTTTTAGCTGTACTTCCAATCAAAATAGCTTCGGTTAAGGTACACATAAAAACTTTAGGCTTATGTCGCCATAAAAAATAGGCTACTTGTATTATTCCATAAATATAATATACAAAAAAATTTGCAGGCTTATTGATATAATAAACTTCAACCTCTTTGTTGAGGCTATTAAAATAAATACCTTGTTTAGATGTGAGCAACCATACTTTGTGTTTATGCTCTGCAAAATAATTTGCCAAGTTTACAAACACTTTCTCGGCTCCTCCACCTAAAAGTGTAGGAACGAACAAAGCAATCGATTCTTTATTATCTTTCATTTTTTAAAAATGATTTCATTTTTTTATCCACAACCTCCTCTACTCGTTCTCTATATGGTTTAGTAAAGTCTATATCACGTTCGGAAGTATAATTTTGTAGCATTGTTTCTTTAAAATTATCAAATGAGCCTATAATCTTCGCTGGAGTTCCTACAACCACCGAATTCTCTACAGAATTCTTTCAAATAAATATTCTTCATATATTCTCATTAATTTGAACATAAAATTATTCTTGAATAATTCTTTCAAAGAAAAATTTTGCAAAATCTGGGTCAATACTATTTTTAACAATTAGTTCAGAAATTGATCTTAAATATTCCTTTTTATATTTTGACTCAAATTTTGTTTTTTCAACATAACCATAGTATTGACTTTCTTCTTCATAATGTAGAAACTGTTCCTTATCTAATGTTCTAATAACTTTTGCAGGATTTCCTCCAATAATGCAATATCCTTCTTTAAAGCTTTTAGTAACCACAGCTCCTGCGGCTACAATCGTTCTTTTTCCTAATATTACTCCCGGCAATACTATAGCTCCGGTTCCTATCCAACAGTAGTCATCAATTATCACACTTTTTAGAGATGCCTTTCTTTGATCATAAGTTTCATGATTTACACTCATAACTGCTGCATTGGGGCCTATTTGAATATAATTGCCAAAATAAATCCCTCCATAGCCTTGTATATAGCATCGTGGTCTTGTTCCAATTAAACTATTTTTACCTACAAAAATATTTTCAGGATATTTAATTTCAGATGATTTATCTACAACCCAATAAGGTTGTTTTTGAAAAAGCTTATAATTTAAAAAAGATAAAAAATTGGCATGTGGAATGGCTCTTTTTAAATTATAGTAATATAAAAAGAAAGGCACGGCCAAAACTATTTTTTTTAAAATTTTTTTCATTTTCTTTTCAATATTGGTTTTAATATTGACATAAAATCAAATCCAATTATTCTATAAACAACAAAAAGCACTATTAATAGATACAAAACACCCGCTACTATCGCTTCTGAATATATATTGATATTAAATTCGGATAATAACAGTTTGATAATAAGCATAGCCAATCCGCAACCTGCAACAAGAATAAGTTGCATTTTTACCGGAAACAAATCAACTATTCTAATTTTGAATGCTTTTGCTATATAACGAGCCATAAAAAATATCATTCCTAACCAAACAATTACTGAAACTACTGCAACTGCATAGGGCGAATTAAACACTAATACAGCAAGATATTCAAGTGTTATAATTGCAAATGCCGTAAACATAAAAACTTTTGAGCAATATTTAGTTGCACCCAAAGCTAACAATAACGGCATAAATGCAATAATTTGAAAGAAAGAAAGAAATGTTCTAAATTTAAAATATATAGAAGAATCAGAATAGCTTTCTCCATACAAAGTAATTACCATAGCATCTGCATAAACGAATAAAAAGACAAGCAAGGGATATATTAATAGGATTGTTTTTTTCAATGCACTGTCCCAAACTCTCTTAACTTCATCCGATAATATTCCATCTTTATTTATTTCACCGCTAAAAACAGGTAAAAGAACTGTTGCCGTAGATGCCACAAGCATACTAACAAGTGGAAACTCAAAAAAACCATTGGAAAAAGTTGCAAACTCTATCGAACCAAAATACCTGCTAATAAAAAACTGGTCCGATGAATTTATAATCCAAGCCCATATACTTACATAAAATAAAGGCAGAGCAAATTGGTAAATTTTCTTATATGAAACTTGAGACTTAACTTGAACTACCCCTTTTACGAGATTATATTTAATAAGCAATGCAACAACAAAACTAATAAATGAAGCAATAACAAATCCTTGAATAGCAACTAAATACCCCAAATCAAAAACAATGACCGGTAAAACAGTACAAATCAACATAAATGACCTTGATAATATTGTGTACATTGTCATTATGTGGCTTTTCTTTAATGCAGAAAGTATGTTTTCAATTCCTAATGTTGGCAACATAAAAAATGGCACCAAAGAAAAGTATTTTAGAGCAGTATCTAACTTTTCATTTTTAAGCAAATCAGCAAATAATCCTGACCCAAAGTACAAGAGTAACGAAAAAAAAACGCCAATTATCAATAAGATAAATGAGATTTTATTGATAATATCTTTAATCTGATTTTCATTTACTTTAGGGATAAAATAACCATAGGCTTTAGGTAACCCCATAGAAAATATGACTAATAAAGTACCATAGATATAAATTACTTGTCTATAAGCACCATAATCCTCTTTTGAAAGATAACGACTTAATATCGCAACACTAATAATAGAAAATCCAAAAGTAATTAAATTACCTATTGAAAGCCAAAATGTCTGTGAAGTATTACTGTTATTGTTACCTATCATAATTTATTAATATTTACATCTTTTTAGTATAACGTCTTTTTAAGAAAATTTCATCTTTTTTCTTTAAGTCAATATATTCTTTTTCGTCCCTTAAACCAATAACCTTACAAGGATTTCCTACAACAATACTATATTTTTCAATTTTTCCACTCACGACTGTCCCTGCACCAACAATACAGCCCTCTCCAATTTCTACTCCCGGTACAATAATTACCTGACCTCCAATCCACACATTTTCTCCAATAATGACTTTTTTCTTGATATATTCTTCATCATAAGGAATTGCTTTGGCATTTTTAAACTTATGATTTGCACTATATATTGTTACTTCCGGACCTAATATAGTACCTCTTCCAATAACAACACCTCCATTTGCGTGTATTTTAGCTCCCTCACCAATATGTACATAATCTTCAATCTTCAAATTTTCAGGATACGCAACACCAATATTATAGCATAAACTTACAGTATTATTGGTTTTCAATAATTTTCTTAATCTATTTCTTTTAATTTCTTTGTTGAAATTAAATAAAAAACTAATCAATTTTTTCATTTTTTTACTAATTATTATTACAATTGTTCGTTAATCTTGTGCTATTTCATCACCTTCCAATATCCACCTTTTGCGGGGCCGACACGTTCTATTAGCTTTTTTGTTTTTAGCGTATTCATATGCTTCTGAATGGAAGACTGTGCTATTCCTATTATTTCCGACAGCTCTTTTCTTGAAATAGAGTTATTATCTTTTATAGCATTCAGTATTTTATTTACCTTTCTGACACCACCTGATCCAGTCCGGGTTCGTAAACCGGTAATTTTTGCAAATCAATATCATTCCAAGTTACGAGACGATCCCGATTGAGATCCACCACCACTTGCACATATGGATTTTTCTGAGCGACGACAGACATACTAGCCCCTCCTACATAGCCCGCCACGATACATGCTATTTTTTGTATATTCATATTGTTATACCCGCTTTCTGCTTATTGATTAACTGGTTAGTCCTCAATACAAAATCGTAATCCGTCAATCCAAAGTATTTGCTTTTCTGCCTCCTGCAAAATACTAAAAAAGATTAGCGAAAAAACCAAAGTCACAGCCTACTATCCACCGCATCTCACAACCAAAAACACAGATTGCTTCTTCGCTTCGTCCATCGCAATGACGTGTTTTGCTATCACCAAGTCTCCCCCAGTCACCCTTTCACCCCGCGTCTCGTCACCCCGCAACCCGTTTCAGATACTCCCCATACCCGCTCTTGCACAAGGGTTCCGCAATATCCAACAACTGCCTCCTGTCAATATACCCCATCCGGTAAGCCACCTCTTCGATCGCGCCGATCTTCATCCCCTGCCGCTCTTCGATGACCTGTACAAACTGGCCTGCCTGCATAAGGGAGCCAAACGTGCCTGTATCCAGCCAGGCCGTCCCCCGAT
>NZ_JBEBVH010000121.1:0-11153 GCF_040392825.1 Pseudopedobacter sp. | reverse complement strand
TTAGGTGTTTTCATTTCATTCTCTATTTAAATTGTTTATATTTAACTATCTTATTGGTATTGTTATAAATATCCTTTCAAATTCCCTTTCCCTGGCTATAATTCGTCTTTAAGTCCATAAAACTCCACTAAAGTCCGTTAAAGTCCGCTAAACTCCGTTAATGTATTGGACTTGCTCCGCTTTTGCTTCGCTCACGCTTCAGACATTGTTCTGGAGACGGCTTAATTTTTCCGAAGAAGTTCCGAAGCGGTCTCATAGGCATCAAGTTAAGCATTCACCTCATTTGCCTTAGAATATCTTCTCCCTTCCGAAAAGGAGAGAATACCATGTTTCGGCTATGAAACACAGCTTCTTAAATTTTGCACTTCCGTCTCGTTTAGCTTTTAAGAAAGGGTTTAATAAAGCTGTTTGTCCTCATTATAGCAAGTCCTGCAACGAGGTTCGTAGCTTTCCTTTTCGCCTAGCAGCACTTTATTGGTGTTGCTGTTCAGCCTTAGGCTGTATAATGCAGGTGCGCCACATTTCATACATACAGCCTGGACTTTGGTGACATCTTCAGCGACAGCCATTAGCGTGGGAATGGGGCCGAAAGGTTTGCCCGTAAAATCCATATCCAGACCGGCAACAATAACCCTGATTCCCTTATTTGCCAGTTTGATGCAGACGTCGGGCAGCTCATCATCAAAAAACTGAGCCTCGTCTATCCCAATCACTTGTGCCTCACTTCCATATAATAAAATAGCCGAGGAATGTTCTACAGGTGTAGAAGGAATAGTGGTTGAATTATGAGACACTACAGCAGTTTCGTCGTAACGGGTATCGGTTTTAGGTTTAAAAATCTCCACATCCAGTCGGGCAATCTTAGCCCGGGTAAGTCTTCTGATAAGCTCTTCGGTTTTTCCCGAGAACATAGAACCACAAATGACTTCTATACTGCCACCAAATTCTTTATTTCTTTTCAAAATGAGATTCCTAAATGAGTTGAAACCCGGTTTTCTTCAAACCAAATAATTCTAAAACCGCTACGTTTATAAAATATCAGTGCGATATTGTATTTCGCAAAAACTAATATCAGAATTTAAATGTTATTTTTGATAGCGAAATTACCAACACGAAGCGGCTAAAAGTAATTTTTAATATGATGAACAAAGAAGAAATCTTAAGGAAAATAGGAAATATTTTACAGGAATTGAATGAACAACATCAGTATTTAAGTACAAATGAGCATGTGAATATTCTTGAGCTAGAGCTATTTACTGCGAATGCCGATTTTCTGTTAGATCATATAGAAATTTTCAAGAAGTTAAACGAAAGAGAGCATACGCTTCAACTTCCGGAAAATTCAGAGCCTCAGGTTCAAAATCAATATACCGAAGAAGTTCCAAATAACGAAACGCAAGCTGCTGCCTCTTATACAGAACCTGCGATAGAAGAACCTGTTAAGGAAGAAGAATCGGTGAAATTTAAGTTTGATTTTCCTGAACCTACAGAAATGATTTTCGATTATGAGAAAGATATGGAGCTGGAGGAAGTTTTTGACAGGGAACTTAGCAACGAAGAGCAGGATGTGATAGATAAACTTAAGCAAACCGAAGAGGCAGAAGAAAAGGACTTACCGCAAGACATCGTTGTAGAACGCGAAGTTATTGAAGTAGAAGAAGAAAACTACTCCGAATTGGATGAGGTGTTTGAACCGGAAACCGGAGATTTATTACCAAAAACAGAAGAGCCAATTCTTAAAGAAGAGATTTTAGATACCCCGCCAGAGCCTGTTATTTCCAGTGAAATACCTAAAACCGAGATTAAAATTCAGTCTTTGTTCAATACGCCTCAAGAAGAACCTAAACCCGTACATGAACCAACCGTAACTTCCCCCGTAAGAGAAGAACCGGAGAGAAAAATGTCGTTGAATGAAATGTTGTCGGCACAGCGCAATGCATCTGCTTTTTCAAAACCTATTGCAGACTTAAAATCAGCGATCAGCCTCAACGATAAAATGATATTTATCAAGGACTTATTTAACGGATATAATCTGGCTTATAGCGAAGCTATAGAGATATTAAACCGTTTTGATTCTTTTGAAGCGGCAGATAATTTCCTGATGAAAAATTATGCAGTTAAAAATAACTGGGCCGAGAAACAAGCTGTTGTTGACAGGCTTTATGAGATCTTAAATCGTAAGTTTAAGAATTAAGACTTCGGTCTATACCATACTGTTTTGATATTCTTAAAAGCCTATACCTGTTTAAGGTATGGGTTTTTTGCTTTAAAATTTAAAGCTTTTGGTTCAAAAGGCAATTTTAATAGATAAAAAGTTTGTTATTTAAGAGTACAAGCGGACGCTTGCATCAAACACATTTTTATTGACCAGTATTTATTTAAGATGGATGGATACCAATTTCAACATCTTAAACAGTCATGTAATGTCTGAGTTAAGAATTACAGTAGCGCAAGCGTCCGCTTGTGCTTATATAGTTTATTGCTAGAGGTGTATAAGTTGATGCTTACTCCAAATGCGTTAAGTCGTCAGTACGTTCCAGATTAGGAATTAAGCCCCATTCTGTTAGAGTCCAGTTTCAGTAAAATAAACAATAATATGGTAAAACTTAAAAGTGAAGAACCACCATAGCTTAAAAATGGCAATGGAATACCTATTACAGGCATTAATCCTATGGTCATGGCTATGTTGATAAAGAAATGGCAAAAGATGATACAGGCAACGCAATAGCCATAAATCCTGCTAAAGGAAGAGCGCTGTCTTTCAGCAATATGAATAATTCTTAAAAGTAAGGCAATGTAAAGGGTAATCACAACGAAGCTGCCAATAAAGCCCCATTCTTCGCCAACTGTGCAGAATATAAAATCTGTACTTTGTTCGGGAACGAAATTGAATTTCGTTTGAGTCCCTTGTAAAAAGCCTTTTCCTTCCAATCCACCAGAGCCAATGGCAATTTTAGATTGGTTAACGTTATAACCAGCGCCTCTTAAATCCTGTGTGATGCCAAGCAAAATATCTATACGACCTTTTTGATGTGGTTTAAGTACATTTTGATAAACAAAATCGACACAGAAAATAAAGATAATCGATAAGAAGAAACCTGTAATCAGAATGGTTAAAGTCTTTCGGTTTTTTTGAAATTGATAAATTAAAAATCCTGTTAAAGCGATTAAAGCTAATATAACGTATAGCTTGCTGAATAAAAGCGTTGTTATAAACAGGACAATCATCATAAGACCGCAGATAAGGTAGTAAGGCGAAAGGCCCTCGCGATATAGAACCAATATTAACGATCCAAAAACCATTGCCGAACCGGTATCGGGCTGCAACATGATCAGAAACATAGGCAAACCTAATATTGCTGCACATACCGCAATTACTTTGATATCTGTAAGCTTATAATTTCCGGTGCTGATATATCTTGCCAAAAGCAAACTCGAAGACCATTTTGCAAATTCAGAAGGTTGTAACCTGAAACTTCCAATTGGAATCCAGGCCTGGTTACCCGCTACATTTCTACCGATAATTAAAACGAGTAAGAGCAAAAGAATGGTTATTCCATAAAATATCGGAGAAAAAGTGATGAAGAATTTACTGTCTAATAAAAGGATAGTGAGCCCAACCAGGCCAGATATGATGATAAATATTAACTGTTTTCCGAAATTCGTGTTAATGTCGAAGATAGAAGTGACTTCGTCAGAATATACAGAAGCGTAAATATTGAACCAACCAATAGTAACCAGACATAAAAAAAGTAAAATAGTAAAACCATCTACTCTAAAAAAGAATCCTTTATTATGTGTTGTATAGCTATTCATCTTCCTTTTTTGCTGGTGATAATTGAGCAGTTGTTATTTGTTGTTGATTACTGGCAGAGTCTTTCTTAATGAGTGGCTTTGCTGGCTTTTTCTGATAAGGCAATAGATTTGTATTAAGAAGACGATCTACATAATATTTAGGTCTGGAAATAGAATCTCTAAGGTACTGTTCTACCAATAAGCTTGCAATTGGTGCAGACCAGGTAGATCCGTATCCAGCGTTTTCTACTACTACAGCAATCGCTATTTTAGGATTATTTCTAGGAGCAAATGCTACGAAGACAGAGTGGTCTGCTCCATGCGGGTTTTGTACGGTTCCCGTTTTTCCGCACATTTCAATATCCGCGATTTTCGAATAGTAACCTGTTCCACCCGGAGAGTTTACCACATGGCTCATGCCTTCTATTACCGGTTCGAAATGCTGAGCATCTATACCAACTTTTATCTTTTCTGTGAATTCTTTTTTAACGACTTTTTTATCGCCAATTGCCTTAATAAGGTGTGGTCTGTAATAAAATCCTCTGTTTGCGACAATCGCCATGGTATTAGCCATCTGTAACGGAGTTATACCTAATTCGCCTTGTCCAATAGAAAGAGAGATATTAAAACTGGAACCCCATTTATCGCTTCCCCATCGTTTAGTGTAGAAATCAGCAGTAGGTAATAACCCGCTTCTTTCGGCAGGAAGATCAATACCTAATTCAGAACCTATTCCAAAGCGATTTACGGCATTTCTCCATTTAGTGTAGGCAATGGAAGGCTTGGTGTTTGTTTTATCAATGAGGCGATTATAAACATAGCCATAGTAGGTATTACAAGATCCTTCTATAGAACGGATAAGATTCGTATTACCGTGTACGTGGGTACAGCGCATTACTCCACGCGAACTGTATCTGTAACCGCCGCCACAATAAAATGAGGTGGTTGGGGTAATTGCTCCGAATTGCTGACCTATTAAAGCGTTGATTACTTTAAAAATTGAACCAGGGGGATATTCTGCCTGTGTAGGGCGTATAAACATTGGCTTGCTTGGATCTTTCAGCAATTTCATATAATTATTACCTCTCTGGCGACCAACCATCATGTTCGGGTCGTATTTTGGACTGCTTATAAAGGCCAGAATTTCTCCTGTAGCGGGCTCTATGGCAACAACAGATCCTATTTTGTTTACCATTAACTTTTCGCCAAGCATTTGCAGTTTTTTATCAAGCGAAGAGATCAGTTTATCTCCGGCTACCGCCAGCGTGTCGTATTTTCCTTCAAAGAATGCGCCCTGTTCCCGGTTATGAACATCAACCATGATATTTCTAACCCCCCTTTGCCCGCGCAGTAAATCCTCGTAAGATTTTTCTATACCAGATTTGCCAATGTAGTCGCCCTGTCTGTAGAAACCCTCCGATTTTTCAATTTCCCTATCATTAACCTCGCCAATGTATCCTAAGAACTGAGCTGCGGTAGAATCAGGATAATATCTTACCGACCGGTTTAAGACATAAAATCCCGGAAACTCAAATAGCTTTTCCTGAAACGCCGCATATGTTTTGGCTGATAGCTGTTTTTCAAATAAGGAGGCCCTGTATTTTGAATAATTGACAGCTTTCTTGAATTTTTTATCGAATTGTTCTTTGGTAATATCTATAAGCCCACAAAATTCAAGCGTGTCAAACGGTTTAACCTGGGCCGGGATAACCATTAAATCATATATAGGTTCGTTCTGAACCAATATTTTTTCATTTCTATCTAAAATAACTCCCCTTGCAGGATAGATAACCAACTTACGGAGCACATTATTATCGGCAGAAAGTTTATAACTGTCATCCACTACCTGAATGTAGTAGAGACGGGCAAGCAAGATCAGAGATACTAATATAAAGATGCCCTGAATAATGTATTTCCTGGCAAAAAAACTATTCATCTTATAGAAATGTGGTGTGCAAAATTACACCTTAACAAACATAATTAAAAGCGTTGTATTATACGGAATGAGAGCCTGATTATTATTAATTCCGTTGTTTTTTCTTATAAAAAACCAATTCGGTTACAAAAATCAAAACTATTGTGAGCCCGGAACTGATAAATACTCTGCTTAAGGTTCCGCCAATTTCAGATAACCTGAAAACTTCCAGGTTGAATAAAAAGAAATGATGGATTAGGGTTAATAAAACTGTATAAAAAAAGAACCACCGAAATCCCATAATACCCAGGGTTGGCTCCGGATCGCTATCGTAATTGTCTTTCTGAACCGTAATATTGATGAAAAAAACACGCATCAGTGCCAATACAATACAAGCTGCCGCATGAAGTCCCAAAGTGTCATTAAACAGGTCTATGATAATCCCCAGAAGAAACGAAAGGACAAATAATAGCCAGGTAGGCGTTTCAAATGGGAGCAGCAGAATAAAAAGAATGTAGAGAAAAGGTACATTTAGATTATAAAATACCATATTCTTCAACAGGAAGACCTGTGCGAATATAAGAATGATGAATCTTAAGATATTTTTAAATAATACACTATTCATTTATACTTTCTTTATTTTGCGCTTCTAAAGTCGCCTGCTCTTCTGCGAAAAAATTCTTTATAACGTAAACATGTTGCAATGAATAAAAATCTGTAGCCAGATTGACATTAATGTCCATAAAATTACCGCCACCTTTTATTCCCGATGCTACAATAGAACCTACGGCTATCCCTTTAGGAAAAATACGTCCTAATCCGGAGGTAATAACTTTCATGCCTTTTTTGATGTGAAGCTGGTTGGGAATATCTGATAAGGTAACAATATTCGGATCTTTACCGTTCCACATTAAGGGGCCGAAATAAGGTGTGCCTGCTATAGAAGAGGTAATTCTGGTGTCTTCATGCAAGACAGACTGTATAGAAGCAAAATCAGGTGATACATTCCACACAATACCAACAACTCCCGAAGGACCTATAACTCCCATTCCTTTTTTGATACCATGAACAGACCCTTTATTTATAGTGAGGTAGTTGTTTCTGGAAGTTACTGTTTTATTAATAACTTCTGCTTCTATGTATTGGTATTGAACGCGATGGATGGTATCTTTAATCAGTTTTGTCTTCAGGCTATCGCTAAAGAAAGAAGAAGGAAGCATATTTCTGAGACGCGCATTTTCCTTAGCTAAACTATCGTTTACGACATCCAGATGCAAATATTTAGTGATGCTGTTGACCTGATTATAAATATTACCTATAATCTGATTGGAAGAGTTAAGCGAACTGGCTCTTTGGAAATCGTTGTTGCGAACCAATAAAATGATAGAGGTCGTAAAAAAGATGATAAACAAGAAGAAGGCGTTATAGTTACTGATAAACCTCCAAAGATTACGCATAGCATTTTATTGGATTTTGAGAAGTAAGAAACAAGCAGGCTTTAGCATGTTGTTTCTTACTTCCTGTTGTCTTTGTTATTGTAATAAAAACTTAAAGTTTTGCGTGTTCTTAAGGGCTATACCTGTACCCCTTACAACCGCTCTAAGTGGATCATCTGCCACATGAACAGGTAATTTGGTTTTAGCACTGATACGTTTATCCAGCCCTCTTAGCAAAGCACCACCACCGGTCAGGTAAATTCCTGTCTGGTAAATATCTGCAGAAAGTTCCGGAGGAGTAATCTCCAGCGCTTTCAAAATAGCTTCTTCAATTTTAGAAATAGATTTATCTAAACAATGTGCAATTTCTGTATAAGAAACAGTAATTTGTTTAGGAACCCCGGTCATTAAATCGCGACCCTGAACAGCGAAGTCTGCAGGTGGATCTTGCAATTCTGGTAAAGCAGAACCTACTTCGATTTTAATTCTTTCAGCAGTTCTTTCGCCAATCATGATGTTATGCTGACGGCGGATGTAATTTACGATATCTGAGTCAAAATTATCTCCCGCAGTTCTGATTGACTGATCGCAGACAATACCTGACAAAGCAATAACAGCAATTTCTGTCGTACCGCCACCGATATCGATAATCATATTACCCATAGGTTCTTCCACGTCTATACCAATACCAACGGCAGCAGCCATAGGTTCGTGAATAAGATATACTTCTTTTGCTCCTGCAATTTCAGCAGAATCTTTAACCGCTCTTTTTTCAACCTCGGTAATTCCGGAAGGAATACAAATAACCATTCTCAGAGAAGGAAAAAACCAACCTTTTCCATTGTTGATCATTTTAATCATGCCACGAATCATGTGCTCTGCCGCATTGAAGTTTGCAATTACTCCATCTTTTAACGGACGCACAGTTTTAATGTTTTCGTGTGTCTTTCCTTCCATTTGCATCGCCTGACGGCCAATGGCAATAATTTTGTTTGTTGTTCTATCAAATGCAACGATAGACGGTTCATCTACAACCACCTTGTCGTTATGTATAATGAGGGTATTTGCGGTACCCAGGTCAATAGCAATTTCTTTTGTAAACCAATTAAATAAGCCCATTTATAACTTAGTTCTTTTATGAGATGCAAAGGTGCAAAAAAAAAATCTTCTTAAATATAAGAAGTCAAATATTTAAATTGTAAAAATATTGCTTTTTTATTTTGTTTTAAAATTAAACTTTATTGTGTTTTTTGCTGATTTGTTAAAAAATCGGTCATAGAATTTTTATTTTTGTAAAAACAAGCTATGACGTAGCTGGCTTTTCCAAAGTAATTTTTGATATTCATACATCCTAAACTTAAAATTAGGTGTCTTATTGTATATAAACTCTATTAATTAATGATGACTAAGAAATTTTTAGCGATTCTTTCCTTGTTTTATGCTTTTACTGTGCAGGCAGATGATATTTATAAAAAAATTCAGCTTCGGTGGGATTTAATAGAAACAGGTAAAAGTAAAGCCAATCCAGTATCCCGAATAACTATTATCAATCCTACAGAGAAGCCAATTGTTTGTAAGGACTGGAGTATCTGGTTCAACTTTATGCGAAGAATAGATGTGGCTTCAGTAGATCAGAGGTTTAGCATGACCCATGAAAATGGTGATCTGTATCGTTTAGGATTTAAGGATCCTAACTTAGTCATCCCGGCTAAAGGTAAGCTGGAGATCAATTATGTGACTAAGGGACTAGTACCAAATTTTACAGATGCGCCTGCTGGACTGTATGTGCTTAACGAGAAGACGAAGGAGGCTAACGAGATTATTAATTATCAGATTAATAAGAGTGTATTTACTCCGGCAGAAATGAAGGAGAAATTGAAAGAACAGTATGTGATTAATACAAAAAGTCTGGGGGGAGTGAAACAATTAATCATTCCTGAACCTCAGTCTATTCAGTTGACAAAAGGCCAGGGCTTCACAATTTCGAAAGGAACCCACGTTGTTTCTCCTCAACAATTTGCACAGGAAAGAAAGGCCTTAACAGACTTTTTTAAAACCTATGCTAAGATTGAATTGGACAATAAATTGGCTGCAACGAATACCATACAATTTTTAACAGATGGTAGTTTAGCTGCTGAAGCTTATAAATTGACTATTTCGGGGAACCAAATTGTGATAAAAGCTTCCGATTCTAAAGGGGCGTTTTATGCCGTTCAAACCATTAAATCTCTAATGACAGCCAATCAATGGAAAGCGGGTTCTTCTGTTGTTCTGCCATTGGTGAATATTGAGGATAGTCCGAGGTTTGGTTACCGGGGTGTGCTTATAGATGTTGCGAGAAACTTTCATGATAAAAAGGCAATTCTGAAAGTTATTGACGTAATGGCCATGTATAAACTGAATACATTACATCTGCATTTGATAGATGATGAAGGTTGGCGATTGGAAATTAAGTCATTACCCGAATTAACCGAGGTAGGAAGCAAAAGATCTGCCGGATTTAAGGACGGTTTAAGTTTGCAGCCTTCGTACGGTTCGGGGGCTTCTTCGTCAGCTAAAGATTACTATACAGAAGCAGATTTCATAGACATACTGAAATATGCGAAAGAGAGACATATAGAAGTAGTTACCGAGATAGAAACACCCGGACATGCCAGAGCTTCTATTAAGTCTATGCAGGCCCGATACGAGAAATATATGAAACTGGGTAACAAGGCGGAAGCCGAAAAGTATCTGCTTCATGATATGGGAGATGTTTCTGTTTACCGTTCTGCCCAGTACTGGGATGATAATGTGATGAATGTGGCTATGCCTTCTACTTATAGATTTATTTCGACTGTAATTGATGAAGTGCAAGCGATGTATAAAAAGGCAGGTGTAGAGCTAAAACAGATCCATTTAGGTGGAGACGAAGTGCCTCGTGGCTCTTGGGAGAAATCGCCGAAGATAAGAACGCTGATGGATAGTTTGAAAATGACCTCTGTCTATGAGGTGTGGCCTTATTATATTGCTAAAGTAGCCGATTTATGCGCGTCTAAAGGGTTGAAATTAGCTGGATGGGAAGAAATGGGAATGATAAATGAGGGAAAAGGAATGCGTGTTAATCCTGAACTGGCGGCTAAGAAAATCCGCCTGGATGTTTGGAACAATATTGTTGGTGGAGGGCAAGAGGATTTAGCTTATAGGCTGGCGAATGCAGGATACGAAGTGGTATACACCAGTGCCAATAATTTCTATCTGGATTTGGCCTGGAGAAATACTTTTGAAGAACCGGGACATACCTGGGCTGGTTTTATTGACTTGTATAAGTCCTATTCATTTTTGCCAACTGATTTTTTCCTTAACATAACCGAGGATAGTAAAGAGAAACCACTTGCGGCTAACTATTTTGATAAAAAGGAACGTTTAACTGCAAAAGGCAAAAATAATATTATAGGTATCAAATCCGGAGCCTGGGCAGAAAAAATGCTTACTGCCGATAGACAGGAATATATGCTTTATCCAAGATTACTGGCTTTGGCAGAAAGAGCATGGGCTAAGGAAACGGTATGGGAGAAGACCAATACATTTAATAAAGCAACCTTTGATAATGCTTATCGGGGATTTGTGAAGAAGGTAGGAGAGGATGAATTACAAAAGCTAAATGTGTTGAATGGTGGCTATGATTACAGACTACCTGCGATTGGTGTAAAAGCGGAAGGTGGAAAATTATTGGTCAATACAGAATATCCCGGATTTGATGTTTACTATACTGATAATGGAGAAGAACCTGGTTTAAGATCTAAAAAGGCAGGGCAGTCTATAGTGTACGATGCTAAAAAGACTTATAAATTTAGAGTTATAACTACTGGAGGTAGAATGGGAGAGGTTGTAAGTTTGTAGAAGTTTCAAATAGTAAAGGATGTTAGGAGGATCGCTCGTAATAAATAACTACTTTACCTCTGATGTTCGACACCTTTCCGAGACAAAAGGCATTCTGGTTCGAAACAGATTTGAGGCTGTTTCGA
>NZ_JBEBVH010000120.1:0-11218 GCF_040392825.1 Pseudopedobacter sp. | reverse complement strand
ATGAAATTCCACAGGCAGCATCTGCACATGATACTTTCTGGGATTTTATCTCGCTAATGCCGGAGTCTACGCATATGATTATGTGGCTTATGAGTGACAGAGCTATTCCACGCAGTTATAGAATGATGGAAGGTTTTGGTGTACATTCATTTCGTCTTATTAACGGGAAAGGAGAGTCGCATTTTGTTAAATTCCATTGGAAACCGATATTGGGTGTTCATTCGGTAGCATGGGATGAAGCACAAAAAATATCAGGTAAAGATCCCGATTTTCATCGTAGAGATTTATGGGAGGCTATTGAAAAAGGAAATTATCCGGAATGGGAGCTAGGGGTACAGATTGTACCTGAACAAGATGAGCATAAATTTGAGTTTGATTTATTGGACCCGACTAAGATCATTCCAGAAGAACTGGTTCCTGTACAACGTATAGGTAAATTGACATTAAACAAAAACCCTGACAATTTCTTTGCAGAAACAGAACAGGTTGCTTTTCATATAGGAAATATTGTGCCCGGCATAGATTTTACAAACGATCCGCTGCTGCAGGGCAGGTTATTTTCCTATACCGATACACAGCTAATACGGTTAGGTGGCCCCAATTTCCATGAAATACCGATTAACAGAGCCATTGTGCCTGTTCGTAATAACCAGCGCGATGGTTATATGCGCCAAACTATAGATAGAGGAAAGTCAAGTTACAATCCAAATTCAATAGGCAACGGTCATCCTTTGCAGGTTAAAGAAAAAGATGGCGGCTTTGTTAGCTATCAGGAAAAGATAGATGCAAGAAAAATAAGAGCAAGAAGCAAAAGTTTTCAGGACCATTTTAGTCAGGCTCGTTTGTTCTATCATAGTCAATCTGGAGCAGAGCAAAATCATATTATAGATGCTTTCTCTTTTGAACTTGGGAAAGTACGTGACGAAGCTATCAGACAACGCATGGTTGGTATTCTATCGTTTGTAGATAAAGAGCTGGCAGCTGCCGTAGCCTATGCTTTAGGAATTTCTGTTAAAGTTCCCGAAGCGCCAATTAACAAAGGAATTCCGGCAGATACGACAGAGTTTGAATACGAACCACTTTTAATAGAGTCATCCATAGAAAAATCTGTGGCTTTAAGTATGGAGAATACGCCTAAAGATAGTATTCTTTCCAGAAAGATTGCTTTTTTGGTGGCGGACGGAGTAGACGAAGAATCGGTGAATCTGGTACGAGCGGGATTAGAAAAGGAAGGTGCTACCGTAGAAATTGTTGCTCCGAAGCTTGGCTATGTGATGTCTTTAAATGATGAGAAGATTTTTGTAGACCATAGTTTACTGACTGCGGCATCTGTTATGTACGATGCGGTTTATGTACCGTCTGGAGTGAATAGTGTGGCAACAATAGAAGCTGAAGCCAATGCCATTCATTTTTTAAATGAAGCATTTAAACATTGTAAACCTATTGCTGCCGATGATTATGCTATTCAGGTCCTGGAAGCTACTTATTTTGCCAATAAACTTCCGGACGATTTTTCTGATAAGGATGTTTTGAGAGAAGGAATTATAGTGAATAAACCAGATAAGCTGCTTCCACAATTTATCAGGTCAATTGCTATGCACCGTTTTTGGGATAGAGAAAAGGCCCGTCAGGTACCTGCATAACATAGACTTTATAAGTTCAGTCCATTTTAAGTGAAGGGAAACCTTTTGTAAAATGGGCTGGACTTTAATATGGTAATTGTAATTGTGTACTGATGCTAAAAATTTGTAGGACTACCCATAGCTTTTTCTAACAAAGAAATAGCTTCTTCATTACCTTGCTGTGCTGCCAGGTCAAGCGCAGAAAGTCCCCTTGAATCTACCAAACTGGCATTGGCACCATTTTCTAATAATAAGGTTACTAAATCATTTCTGCCAAACATAGCGGCAAACATGAGCGCCGTACCGCCGTTTCCGTGTTGCAGATCTAAATTAGCTCCAAAGCGGATCAGCAATTCGGCAATGTCTTTATACCCTTTAAAAGCAACTCCCATTAAGGCTGTATTACCACCAAAATCAGATTTGTTTACATCTGCACCAGCCTTTAAAAGAACCTCAGCAGCTTCGTACTTATTGTTGTAACAGGCAATAATTAAAGGCGTGAACCCTTTTTCATTCAGGCAGTTCAGGTTCACTTTTTCTTTAATGAGTTCTTTTATTACTTCTATGTTTCCTACTCGGGAAGCATGTATAAGTACAGTCTCTGGGTTAATCATATCTCATAAACAAATATTTTAGAAATATGTTTATGCCGACTATGGAAGTTTTTATTGATTTATCAAGATTAATTTGCTGTTCTGCATGGTTAAATATTTAAGCTTTTAGGTGCGAACCTCTTTGTTTTTTATGCTAGTTAAAATAAAGCATATAAGCATTTTGTTTTATGCTTTTTTATTTTTAAAATAGTATTCGTTTACGTTAACATATTAAATTTTTTTAACCTTTTAAACCAATTTATAAAGCTTTGGAACTAACAGTGCAAAAACGATTTCTTAGGTTAACGACATAAAAATCACTTATCATGAGACGCAGAGACTTACTGAAGACCCTCGTAATTTTTGGAACTGGGTGTGTTGTTAGCCCTCCTTTGGTATGGGGTAATAACCTGGCCGATTTTTCGGACGATATTTTAAACAGCCAGCAGATTTTACTGCTTGCAGAGATTTCTGAAACAATTATTCCGGCTAACAAAAAAATACCAGGCGCAAAAGCTGCTGGAGTTGCTCCGTTTATTGCCGGACATTTGCAGGACTGTTATACTTTAAAAGAACGACGAGATATTATAAAATGTATTTCTACCATAAATGAAGTTGCTATCCAGCGTTTTAAGAAAGATTTTGTAAGGCTTAATAAGAATCAGCGACTGGAATTACTAAAAGCTTTTGACAGGGAAGCCAGCAGTAATAAGGATCTTAAAAATGTGGCGTACACGAACTATGCGAAATTAAAAAATTTAATAGTGTTTAGTTTCTTCACTTCTGAAGCTGGAATGACAACATGTCTTCGTTACGTTCCAATACCCGGATATTACAAAGGAGAAATCGCATATAAAAGAGGAGAGAAGGCCTGGGCATTCAATTAAAAATATTTTATGGCAAATTTAAATATTGAAGGAAAACAGCAGCATACATACGATGCTATTGTTATAGGATCTGGTATTAGCGGAGGATGGGCAGCTAAAGAATTTTGCGAAAAAGGTCTGAAAACGCTGGTACTTGAAAGAGGAAGAAATGTAGAGCATATTAAAGACTATCCTACAGCGCTAAAAAATCCATGGGAATTTCCAAACCGAGGAAGAATGCCTCTGAAATTAAAAGCAGAAAATCCCATTATCTCCAGATGTTATGCTTTTGGGGAAGATACAAAAGATTTTTTTGTTGATGATAAAACTCATCCATATATACAGGACAAGCCCTTTGATTGGATACGGGGATATCAGGTAGGCGGTAAATCTTTGTTATGGGCGAGACAAACCCAAAGATGGAGTGAATTCGATTTCCTGGGCCCTTTGAGAGATGGTTTTGCAGTAGATTGGCCTATAAGATATGCCGATATTGCACCCTGGTATAGTTATGTGGAAAAATTTGCAGGTATTAGCGGTAATAAGGATGGCTTGAAAACCTTGCCTGACGGTGAATTTCTGCCACCATGGGAAATGAATGCTGTTGAGAAATCTATTCAAAAAAGCATTATGTCTAATTTTCGTGACAGACATGTCGTTATTGGAAGATGCGCACATCTTACAGAGCCAAAGGATATACATTTGCAACAGAACAGGGGACAATGTCAGGCAAGAAGTTTATGCAGGCGGGGCTGCCCCTTTGGTGCATATTTTAGCTCCAATTCTTCTACTTTGCCCTGGGCGGCGAAGACAGGCAATCTTACAATTCGCCCGGATGCCGTTGTTCACTCTATTATTTATGATAATAACAAGAATAAAGCAGTTGGAGTTAGAGTAATTGACCGTTTAACTAAGGAAGCTACCGAGTACTTTGCAAGAGTAATCTTTGTAAATGCTTCTGCATTAAATACTAATCAGATTTTGCTTAATTCAACTTCTTCCAGATTCCCGGTGGGTCTAGGAAATGATAACGGTCTCTTAGGGAAATATATTGCTTTCCATAATTATATGGGAACTGTTTCTGCAAAAATGGAGGGCTTCCAGGATACCTATTACTACGGACGCCGTCCAACAGCCGTTATGATGCCTAATTTTAAGAATGTTTATAAACAGGAAACGGATTTCCTTAGAGGGTATATGGTGTTTTACAGTGCAAACAGGGCTTCGTGGGGGCATGCTGTGGAAGGCGACCAGATAGGCCTTAACTATAAAGACGAAGTTGCCGAGCCAGGCGATTGGAGCATATTTATGATGATGCAGGGCGAAACAATACCAAAGGAGCAGAATAAAGTTTCATTAAGTAAAGAAGAAAAAGATAGCTGGGGTATACCTTTATTGAAAATTGACGTCGACTATGATGATAATGACAGAAAGATTAGAGATGATTTTTTCAAAGAAGCTGCTGATATGTTGGATAAATCGGGATGTAAAAATATAAAATCAAGAGACAGGAAGCAGAGTCCCGGTCTGGATATACATGAAATGGGAGGTGTAAGGATGGGAAAAGATCCTAAAACTTCATTACTTAACGGTTTTAACCAAATGCATGCGTGTAAAAATGTCTTTGTTACAGACGGAGCGAGTATGACGTCTACAGGAACACAAAACCCATCTCTGACGTATATGGCCTTAACAGCCAGGGCAGTAGATTACGCTGTTAAAGAAATGAAAAAGAATAATTTATAAATATAGCTAATTGGTTTACGAAAGACTTCTGAATGATAAACAGATACCGACTGAAATAATGAAGTGATTTAATCTTCTAAATATTATTGCTTAATGTCGTTAATTGGGTGATATTTGGTATTGGTTGCTTACGTTTTAGAAGTTTAATTATATATGAAAATTAAGGTTTTAGTTGTTGGATGTGGAAATATGGGCGTCTCTCATGCGCTGGCATATCATAATATTGACGATTTTGAAATTTGCGGTTTGGTATCTACCGGAGAAAGTAAGGTCGAATTGAATAAAAAACTGGGTGGGGGCTATCAGCTTTTTTCATCCTTTGACGAAGCCTTAGCTGCTACATCAGCAGATGCTGTTTGTATTTCAACATATCCGGATACTCACGAAGAATACGCCATTAAAGCGCTACAAAACGGATGTCATGTATTTCTTGAAAAACCTGTAGCCGATTCTGTGGAAGGAGCTGAAAATGTTGTAAATGCTGCCCGTAAATACAATAAAAAGTTAGTGGTTGGTTATATTTTAAGACATCACCCATCATGGATTAAATTTGTGGATATTGCCAAAACTCTAGGACGTCCGTTGGTAATGAGAATGAATTTAAATCAGCAAAGTTCTGGCAGTAACTGGGAAACCCATAAAAATATAATGAAGAGCCTGAGTCCTATAGTAGATTGTGGCGTACATTATATAGATGTGATGTGCCAGATTACCCGATCTGCCCCTACGTCGGTTCACGCAATTGGTGCGAGATTAACTGATGATGTGCCTGACTGGAATTACAATTACGGGCAGATGCAAATTAAGTTTGATGATGGATCTATTGGCTGGTATGAAGCTGGTTGGGGGCCTATGATGAGTCAGACAGCTTTTTTCGTGAAAGACATTATAGGGCCTTTAGGCTCTGTTTCTATCATTGCGCAAAAGGCTGCGGGCGAAGGTAATTCGGATTCTGTGGCAGCTCATACAGCCACAGAATCTCTGAGAATTCACTATTCAAAATTGAATGCTAATAACGAGTTTGAAGGGGTTGATGAGTGGATAAATCTGGAAGATGAGCCTGATCATCATGAATTATGTGAAAGAGAACAGAGATATTTTCTTAAAGCTATTAAAGAGGATTTAGATTTAACAGAACATAACGAAGATGCTGTAAATAGTTTGAAGGTTGCTTTTGCGTGTGATGAGTCTATTAAAGACAGTAAAATTGTGAAATTAAGTTAATACGAAATATTAGTTACGCAAAGTCGGGTATTATGAATTTTATATGCCCCGACTTTGCTGATAATTATTGTGATATTTCTTTGTTAAGGATTAGCTGTTTTTTAGATAATCTCTTAATACATATTGCAGAATACCGTTGTTTTTATAATATTCTATTTCAATAGCAGAGTCTAAGCGGGCTTTAACTTTAAACTCTATCGTTTTACCATTAAAATGCACTGCTTTAACATCTAATATTTTATGAGGAACCAGGTTTTCTGCAAGTCCGCTGATACTGTAAATTTCGGAACCGTCTAACCCCAGTATTTCTGCATTTTCGCCATTAATAAATACCAATGGAGCTACTCCCATGCCTACGAGGTTACTACGATGGATGCGTTCGAAGCTTTCCGCAATTACCGCTTTGATTCCCAGCAAAAATGTTCCTTTAGCTGCCCAATCACGTGAAGAACCAGAACCATATTCTTTTCCGGCCAATACAATTAGCGGTGTTTTGCTTTGCTGATAGGTCATGGCAGTTTCATAAACGGTTTTTACTTCATTGGTTGGGAAATATCGGCTAAAACCTCCTTCCTTATCGGCAATTTTATTTCTGATACGAACGTTTGCAAATGTACCGCGCATCATTACCTCATGATTTCCACGGCGAGAACCGTAAGAATTGAAATCTACTTTCGCTATACCATGAGACATAAGATATTGTCCTGCAGCACTGTCTTCCCGAAATGACCCTGCCGGAGAAATATGATCGGTAGTTACTGAATCTCCTAAATATAACAGAACGCGTGCCCCAGAAATATCGGTAATTGGTTCCGGGTATGCTTGTAAGTTTTCAAAAAATGGAGCTTCTTTAATATAAGTGGAATCATTACTCCATTTATAATTTTGGTCTAAACTTACTTCCAGATTTTGCCAATCTGTTGAGCCGTCAAAAATTACGTCATATACTTCCTGGAAATCACCCTGTTTTACGCATTCATTAATGGTAGTGGCAATTTCTTCACGACTGGGCCAGATATCTTTTAGGTAAACAGGATTTCCGTTAGGATCGTAATCTAACGGATCTTCCAGAAGATTGATATCGATACGCCCAACCAGTGCATAGGCTACCACAAGCATTGGAGACATTAGAAAGTTCATCTTTACCTGAGGATGTACTCTGGCTTCAAAATTCCTGTTTCCGGAAAGTACCGAAGCGACAACCAGTTCGCCTTTTTCTACAGCTTCTGCGATATGTGGTGGTAAAGGTCCAGAATTTCCGATACAGGATGTACAACCATAACCTACGGTATGAAACCGAAGTGCATCTAAATCGGTATTCAAGCCGGAGCGTTCCAGATACTGAGTTACTACTTTTGAACCTGGAGCCAGAGATGTTTTTACCCAGGATTTTGTTCTCAATCCTTTTTCAACAGCATTGCGGGCCAGCAAACCGGCACCAATCATAACCGCAGGATTGGAAGTATTGGTACAACTTGTAATGGCTGCTATTACAATGCTTCCATCACTTAATATAAACTCTTTATTTTTATGTTTAATACGAACCGATTGTATAGATTCGGCTACTACCTGATGCGGAGAACTGCCTTCTACCGGTACCTTACCAAAGGTAAACTCTGTGCCGGAACCTCCGTCTGCTAACCATGCTGATTCTGAGCGATTAATGAGTGGGTGATATTTTCTGTTATGTTCTTTTTCGAGTAGTTCTGAAAACTTATTGCTTAGATCTTTTACCAGAATTTTGTCTTGTGGGCGTTTAGGTCCGGAAACGGTTGGTTCTAAACTGGATAAATCAAATTCTACAACAGATGAGTAAGTTATATTTTCTTTACCGGTACGCCATAACAGATTTTCTTTACAATATTGTTCTACAATTTTGATTTGCTCGGCTGTACGGTTTGTGCCATACATATATTCCAGCGTACGATTATCGATAGGAAAATAAGTAACCGTACATCCAAACTCGGGAGACATATTTGCTATAGTTGCCCTGTCGGTGACAGTAAGATTATCGAGACCATCGCCAAATACTTCGACAAATTTTCCCACAACACCCTCATCGCGAAGAATCTTTGTAATGGAAAGAACCATATCTGTTGCGGTGCAGGCTTCTGGAATTTTTCCTGTTAGCTTTAAACCAATAACTTCCGGACAGGTAAAGAATATGGGTTGTCCTAGCATTGCAGCCTCTGCTTCTATGCCACCAACGCCCCATGCAATCACGCCGATTCCGTTAACCATAGGTGTATGAGAATCGGTTCCAACCAAGGTATCCGGAAATAGCCAACCATCACGTTCGATAATTCCTTTGGCAAGATATTCAAGATTTACCTGATGGCAAATCCCCATGCCAGGAGGTACTACAGTGAAGTTTTGTAATCCTTTCTGAGCCCATTTCAATAATTCGTAACGCTCTTTATTTCTGTCGTATTCCAGTTCTACATTTTTGTTATAAGAATAATCTGTTCCATAAAAATCTACCTGAACAGAATGGTCAATAACCAAATCAACGGGAATAGCGGGGTTAATTTTTTGTCCATCTTTGCCATGACGAACGTACTCGGCCCGCAAAGAAGCCATGTCTACAACTGCCGGTACGCCTGTGAAATCCTGCATTAAAATACGGGCAGGTTTGAAAGGGATATCTTTATCGATAGGTACAGGCGACCAATTTATTAAAGTATGGATATGTTCATCTGTTATACTAAAACCATCATAGTTTCGCAAAACATTTTCCAGCAAAATACGGATACTGAAAGGTAAATGATCTACGGTTCCTCCCTCAAGGTTTTTTAACGAGCTATAATGGTAAGTTTGGTTATTTACTACCATTTTTTGCATAGCCTTTGCTGTGGTATTACTCATAATATATGTCGCTTAAGGTTAATATTAAAGTTAACAAGAATTTTTGAGAACTGTTTCCCGGAGCAGGGAAGAGGTCGTCTAATGGTACTGGTTATTCTACCATAAGGGGAGTTTTGTTGAAAAAGTGCGTTAGAACAAATGGAAGAGCAGTCTGCAAAACAGGCATAAAAAAAGCTCCTGCATTTGCTAACAACGCAGGAGCTCTAATTTTAAATAGTTTAATGTTTTCTTTTGAAAGAGTATGATTAGGCCTCGCAGCTTGTACAAGTCACCAGGTTTGATACAAATTCCTTAGAAACACTTTGACTTCTTTGATAATAAAGCGTTTTAACGCCTAATTTCCATGCTTCGATGATTAAATTGTTCACATCCTTAACAGGTAAATTAGATGGGATGTTGATATTCAAACTTTGAGCCTGATCGATATATTTTTGTCTGATTGAAGCTTGTAATATAATCTCGTACTGGCTTAACTCCTTGAAAGTTTTAAAGATATCCTTTTCTTCCTGAGTTAACTCTGGTAAGTGTTGTACACTACCGTGGTTCAGCATAATGGTTCTCCAGGTTTCTTCATTCTCGATACCTTTCTCTTCTAATAAAGCTTTCAGGTATTTGTTTTTTCTGATGAAATTACCTTTTGCTAAACCTGCTTTATAGTAATTGCTGCTGTAAGGCTCTATACCAGGAGAAGTTTGTCCTAAAATAGCGGAAGAAGAGGTAGTAGGAGCAACAGCCATTAAAGTAGTATTTCTACGTCCATATCCCTTTAATAAAGCAGGCTCTCCGTAAATATTTGCTAACTCTTCTGAAGCTTTCAGGGATTTCTCCTGTAGATCTTTGAAAATGGTATTGGTTAATTGTTTAGCCTGCAAACTTTCAAAAGCAATCATGTTCTTTTGAAGGTAAGAATGCCACCCCATTACACCTAAACCTAAAGCTCTATGGTTTTTAGCAAAATTATTAGCAGATTTCAGATAATGGTTATCTTCTGTTTTCTCTATAAATTCGCTCATAACAGCATCAAGAAAGAAGGTTGCTAATCTAACAGCTCCGGTATCTTTCCACTCGTCGTATAATTCCAGGTTCATAGACGATAAGCAACAAACAAAAGACTCGTCTCTTGATGAAGGTAATGCAATTTCTGAACATAGATTACTCGCATAGATAGGCATTTCTTTCTCTTTGTAAACGTCTGGTTTAAAACGGTTCACATTGTCTGAGAAGAAGATATAAGGTAGACCCTTTTGCTGTCTGCATTCTAAAACTTTAGCCCAAACGTCTCTTTTCTCCCTGTCGCCATCAATCATATCCTGCATCCAGTAATCTGGTACACAAACACCGAAAAACAGATTTTGGATAGGATTACCAATATTCTTAATATCTAAAAACTCTTTGATATCTGAATGGTCAATGTCCAGGTACGCAGCAAAAGCACCGCGTCTAACACCGCCCTGGGAAATAGTGTCCATTGCTGTGTCAAAAAGCTTCATGAAACTTACTGCACCACTACTTTTACCATTATCAGTAACAGCAGTACCTCTGGCTCTTAATTCTCCGAAATATCCCGAAGTACCACCACCAGTTTTGGTTTGCATAATTACTTCACCTAATTTGTGGGTAATACCTTCAATATGGTCTGGTACGTGTACGTTGAAACAGGAGATAGGTAATCCTCTTTCGGTTCCCATGTTTGCCCAGATAGGAGAACTTAAACTCATCCAGCCTTTGCTGATCATTTCGATGAATGATTCGGCCAGTTCTGGCTTATATAATCGCCTGGCAGCAGCATTGGCAATACGTTCGATTGCTTTTTGAGGAGTTTCTCCTTTTAATAAATATCCTCTGTTTAATATTTGCTCGCTTTCTTCGTTAAGCCACCAAAGGTTTTGCATAGTATACTCGTTTGTTATAGGGGTCAATATTAAAATAAATCGTCTGCACTGATACTTTTATCATGCTTGGTGTATTCCACAGGGCGCTTTGCGAAAAAATCGTCTAAGCTATTTGCAAAAATCTCTTCTTCAAACCAAACCATAGGGGCATATTGTTCTTCAGAAACATGGTACAGCTTTTTAAAGCCAATCTGCTGTAAGCTTACATCTATACGATATTTCATGAAGTTTAACAGATCTTTTCTGTTGATATACTGTAAATCTCCATTTTCGAATATCCAACCTAATATTTCATCCTCAATATTGATAGATTCTGCAACTATATCATAAATTTCCTGGTGGGTACTTTCGTCAATATATTCAGGAAATTCTTCTTTGATTTTATTGATAATGAAGATACCTGCATTAGC